>NZ_JAGGQS010000011.1:0-114033 GCF_018613175.1 Bacillus sp. ISL-47
AACGCACTACAGGAATGCTAATAGTTCCATATCGGTTGATGCAATGGTAATGCATGGCCTTCGATGCTCACTGGCATGCATTCTGGTTAAAGTGATTGTTCCTTCTCCGTCTATTATCCCTGCAATATATGCTGCCTCCCAATTATTCATGTTTTAACCCCCTCCCAAAAGGGAATGTGTGTTCTATTTTATTTTAATTTAAAGTGGTTGAAGTTGTAAACAACCGACTTAAACTGTCTCCAAATAAAATGTAATTATATAATGGTGTTAAATCAGAATCCTTTTTAAGGAGGGACGAACAACGTGAGCCGAAATATTTCTACAGGAATCACCGCAGGCCTTATCTCAGGCATCTTTCTCGGCCTATTCTTTAAAGTCATTGAGTCTATTACCCGAATAAAAGTATATACACTGCTCCTCAACGTAGATTACATCCCGATCCTAAATAGCTATCGTTTCCCTGAAATTGTGGAATTCTTATTCCATTTAATCATTTCAGTCCTCTTGGCTGTCATCCTCTTTCATCTAATAGAAAAATTTCAATGGACCGGAAAGCAGATTATTTTTCGCAGTGTATCCATATCTATCATTATCGGCCTGCTGCTTTATCCAACGACGGCCTTATCCGACCGCACCCCTGAGATGACATCTGCTGCAGCCATTATTTTCTGGCTGTCAGGTCATCTTTTATATGGAGGCATGCTGGCTGCTTTTCTCAGAAAAAAGGGACCGTACAGCTAGACGGTCCTTTAGACGGCATTATTTTAAAAATAACTGATTCCACTGTCCCGCTTTTGCCAAAGCAAGGGTATCTTCCTTGACCTCTCCCGGTTTAACTCCGCTTCCAATGATATAGTCAGCAAACTCCATCCCGACAAAGTCAAATATGTATTGAAATTGCTGGACAAGCGGCAAGCCCTTCACTTTGGCGCTGTTTCCTCCAGTGATCACGACATATGCTTTTTTCTTTGCCAGTTCTTCTTTAAGATTGAATCGCTCATCTCTTAAATACTGTGACCAGCGATCAAAGAAGTCCTTCATCGGGCCGCTCATGCCATACCAATATAAAGGTGTGGCAAACACAAAGACATCATGCGACAGCATGTGCTGTATTAATTTTTCATAATCGTCGTCAACAGGTGAGAAGCCTTCCTCGGCATGCCTTTTATCAACAATCGGCTCTATATGCATATCTGCCAGTTTAACAAGGGTATGGTTGGTACCTTCGACAATCTTTTTGGCTAAGTACTCAGAGTTGCCATTTTCTCTTGTACTTCCAAGCAGGGCCAATACTTTCATTAAAAATCGCTCCTTTATCATTAACGTCTGTTTTTATGGATTTTACATAAAAAATTTTAATAAAGCAAAGTAAAGGCTCTGTTAAACTTGTCTGTTGATTTCCGCTCCAGGCACTCAGCGAACGCGGGCGGTCCGGGAGCCTCCTCGGCGCCTTGCGCCTGTGGGGTCTCCCTTTGACCAGCTTCTCCCGCTGGAGTCTCGTGCCTTCCACTCCAATCAACAGGGTGCTAAATTCAACATTTAGCTTTAACACAGCCAAGACAAAGAACTGGATCTTTACATAAGTGTTATAGGATTTTTACATTCTATTAATCTCTCATTTACACTATGTCCCTATACTTTTACTTGTAAGTTACTAACAGGGAGGTTCTAAAGAATGACATTTAAGAAGTTCACAAAAAAAGCACTTCCGGTCCTTGCTGCTTCTGCCGTTGCGTTTGGCGGACTAATGGGTACCGTTCAGCAAACAGAAGCAAAGGGACAATCAAATAATAGAGAGATCAAGAATGTTATTTTCCTGATCGGAGATGGAATGGGCGTATCTTATACGTCTGCATACCGCTATTTGAAAGACGACCCTAGCACAAAATTTGTTGAGCGTACGGAGCTGGATAAATATCTGGTCGGCCAGCAAATGACTTACCCGGAAGATCCGGAACAAAATGTAACAGACTCCGCCTCTGCAGCAACAGCCATGTCTGCAGGGATTAAAACTTATAACAATGCGATTGCAGTAGATAATGATGGCTCTGAAGTGAAAACCGTTTTAGAAGCAGCGAAAGAGCAAGGAAAAGCGACAGGACTTGTGGCCACTTCTGAAATCACACATGCGACTCCTGCTTCATTCGGTGCACATGACGAAAGCCGCAAAAATATGAACGCCATTGCTGATGATTACTATGATGAGCTTATCAACGGCGAGCATAAGGTTGATGTTCTTCTTGGCGGCGGAACCGATTTATTCATCCGCAAAGACAGAAACATTACAGAAGAGTTTAAGAAAGATGGATTCAGCTATGTAACAGACCGCAAGGAACTGCTGGCGGATCAAAACGAGCAGGTTCTTGGTTTATTTGCAGACCGCGGCCTTCCTAAAATGATTGACCGCAAAGAGGATGTTCCTTCACTCGAAGATATGACTGCTTCTGCAATCGAGCGATTGAACAAGGATAAGGACGGTTTCTTCTTAATGGTAGAAGGAAGCCAAATCGACTGGGCGGGTCATGATAATGATATCGTTTCAGCTATGAGCGATATGGAAGACTTCGAAAAAGCATTCAAAGCAGCGATCGAGTTTGCGAAAAAGGACAAGCATACTCTTGTTGTTGCAACTGCCGACCACTCAACTGGCGGCTACTCGATCGGTTCTGACGGGGTTTACAACTGGTTCAGCGAGCCGATTAAAGCTGCTAAGCGCACACCAGACTTTATGGCTCAGGAAATGGCCAATGGTGCAAGTGTAGAGGATACTTTGAAGCAATATATTGAGCTTGATCTGACAGCTGAAGAAATCAAATCTGTTAAAAAAGCTGCCGAAACGAAAAAGGTAACAGATATTGATAACGCTATTGAAGAAATTTTCAACGAGCGCTCCCATACTGGCTGGACAACAGGCGGCCATACTGGTGAAGACGTACCTGTTTACGCATTTGGACCTTCAAGCGAACGATTTGCGGGACAACTTGAAAATACTGACCAAGCTAAACTGATTTTTGAATTATTGAAGACCAATGTAAAGGTTGAAGATAAATAAATCTTAATCTCCCGCTGCTTTCATAGAGCAGCGGGAACTTTTTTACAAACAACTGAAGGGGGATCATCATGAAAAAACTTATCACAATGATTGCTCTCTTATCTATCGTTTTATTTGGCTGCTCCAGTACGCCCGAACAGCCTGCAGATGCCAGCGCCGAAGCTAAGGTTGAGAATGAAGCCATGAAAAACTATGCACCCAACCCACAGGTTCCGGATGACCGCCAGCTGTATAAAGCTGGGCAGACTCACCTGGATGAAAAAGGCGAAATAACTTTAAAAAAAGTTAAAAATGAAAATGGAACCTATAACATGGGTCCGATTGAATTGAAAATTACCGAAGCAAAAGTCATGCATTTAAAACCAGATTACAGCTTAGTGGACTACTTTCATACCCTGACACATGACGAAGAATTCGACTTTGTCAAAGTCTTTGCAGAAATCAAAAACACATCCGATGAAAAAGTAAACTTTGCCCCTGTGGCTATTATGGAAACAAGCGAAGGAGAAAAAGTCACCTGGGAAAATGATATTTATCTTGATGGATTAAATGAAGAAATAAGACCAAACGAAACGAAGGCCGGCAACATCGGCTTTATTATAGAAAAATCCAATTTGAAAGATATCGAAATTACGACGAGTGACGTCTTCAATGCTGAAGGGAAAAAGATTGAGGATGCAGAGAAGATTAAGATCGATTTTTAAAGGGAGAGGCTCCAGTGTTGGGGTCTTTTTTGTTTTTAGAGTTGGAAAGGTTTATAAGGATTGACAACTACCCCTCCATCCATTAAAGTTAACTACATTAATAGTTAAATAATTGAACAGTTAAACAATAGAATAATTTAGGTGTGAGGTGAATATATAAGTGAGTGTGCCAAATATTAAGGAGTTGGTCGACCGGTATATAGCTGTTTCTTTTTCTGTGGAAAAAAAGGCAGCTTCTCTTGTAAAGGATCAGATTGGCAGTGATCTTACCAATGATCAGCATTATACGCTTAGGTACATAAATCAGGTGGGTTCCTGTACTTCGTCCGAGCTTGCGGAAGTATTTGATGTGAAAAAGAGTGCGATTACCGCGATGATTACGCGGATGTGGGAGAAGGGACTGATCCAGCGGACGCGCGATGAAAATGACCGCAGGGTTGTGTATTTGACTCTGACTGAAAAAGGCAATGAGCTGTATGCTGAGGCAGAAGAAAAAATCCATAAGCTTGTAGAATCACTGATTACGAGATTTGACCAGACTGAAATCCAGCAGTTTATTGAAACCTTTGAAAAACTGAACAAAGTCTTATTAGAAAGCACAGATCATAAAGCGGGGGAATAAAGAGTGCATACAATTATTAAAAGAAAATTGCTTGTCATTATTGCCTGGATTGCCATAGTTGCCGGTTTGTTTCTGGCAGCACCGAACATGGCAGATCTCGTCCGTGAAAAGGGGCAGATCACCGTTCCTGAAGAGTATTCTTCGACCCTTGCCGGAGAGATTATGGAAGAAGTGCAAAAGCAGGAAGGCGGCGGGGATGAGACCCAGGTTGCGCTTGTTTTTCATCATGATAAAAAGCTGACTGATGCAGAAATAAACGAAGCGGAAAAAGCCATCCGCACGCTTGAAGAAAAAAGGGACGAGCTTGGCATTACTGAAATCCTGACTCATTTTAACGAAGAAAGCTTGAAAGAACAGCTCGTTTCGGAGGATGGTAAATCGATTCTGGCTTCTGTCAGTGTCAGCTGGGATGACCGCGAGGCAGCTGAGCTGAGGAAAGAGTTATATTCAGCTATCGATGATGTAAAAGTAGATTATTATTATACGAGCGAGTGGCTGATAAATGAGGACTTGATGACGAGTTCCCAGGAAGGGCTAAAAAAGACTGAAGGGATTACAGTCGTCTTTATTTTGGTTGTTTTGCTGCTGGTATTCAGATCCGTAATTGCCCCGGTCATCCCGTTATTGACAGTAGGTTTTACGTATCTTGCTTCACAGTCTATTGTTGCTTTTTTAGTTGATAAATTGGATTTTCCGATCTCAAACTACACACAGATTTTTCTAGTTGCAATTTTGTTCGGAATCGGAACAGACTATTGCATCCTGCTGCTGAGCCGTTTTAAAGAAGAGCTTTCATATAACGAAAGCACAGCTGATGCGATTGTCGCGACATACCGCAATGCGGGGCGCACCGTCTTTTTCAGTGGCGTAGCGGTTATGATTGGTTTTGCTGCGATAGGCTTTTCGCAATTTATTCTTTATCAATCCGCGGCAGCTGTGGCAATTGGGGTAGCGATTCTTCTTATTGCGCTGTTTACGATTGTGCCATTCTTTATGGCTGTATTAGGTCAGAAGGTATTCTGGCCATCGAAAAAGAGTGCTGAGCATGGCGAGAGTAAGCTTTGGGGTACAGTCGGACGCTTCTCACTGGCACGTCCATTTCTGGCCTTGCTTATCGTGGCTGCTGTTTGCGTACCGTTCCTGGTGACATATGACGGAGAATTATCTTACAACTCACTGGAGGAAATTGGCGGAGATGTTAACTCCATCAAAGCTTTTAATGCCATTGCCGATAGCTTTGGCCCAGGAGAATCCATGCCGACGCAAATCGTTTTGAAAAATGACGAGGCTATGGATTCAGCAGAATATGTAGGCCTGGCTGAAAAGATAAGCCGGGAAGTCGAAAAAGTAGACTTAGTTGATACAGTCCGCTCTGTCACAAGACCGACTGGTGAGCCAATTGAAGACTTTTTTGTTGCCAAGCAAGCTGAAACTCTTGAAGAAGGTCTAGGAGAAGGAAAAGACGGCCTGAATAAGATTTCGGACGGCTTGAATGAAGCGAGCAGTGAACTGGCCAAATCGGAGCCTGAACTGAAAGGTGCCACTAAAGGAATCAATGACTTAATATCCGGTACAAATGAAATCAAGTTCGGATTAGGCGAGATCCAAACCAATCTTGCTAAAATTGAAAACGGTATTCGCCAGGGATCTGCAGGTTCAGAGGAATTGAAAGCCGGATTGGCTAAAACGAAGGCAGGAGCGGAGGAACTCCTTGCAGGCTACCAGCAGCTTTTAGCTGGATATGAATCTGCGGAAGAAAACATTCCTAACTTAATTGGCGGGTACGAACAAATTCAAAACAACTTGAATGAGCTATCTGCAGGCATTGAACAGGCTAATGCAGCATTGTTTAACTATGTTGAGGGCCAATATCCTGAATTGGCACAAGATCAGCAATATCAAGGAATCAAAGGCCAGGTAGCAGGTCTTCAGCAGCAGCTGCCCAAGGTTTCTGAAGGAATTACTGAAGCCAACAAAGGATTATCCCAGCTGCAGGCTGGCTTGGAAATAGCTAATACAAACTTTGAAAAAGCACTAGGCGGCCAAAAAGAATTAGCTGCTGGCCTGCAAAAACTAATCGATGGAATCGATGCACAGCAGGCAGGTCTTGACCAGCTTGCCGACGGTCAGGGACAAATCGTCAATAGCTTCCCGCAGCTGACAAACGGTTTGGCTGGAATTAATGGAGGTCAGGAACAGCTGCTTGCAGGCTTTGGTGACCTGGGCGGGCAAATCACCCAGCTGACAGATGGACTTGGCCAGAGTGCAGATGGCCTGGAGCAGGTATCAGAAGGCCTGGGCTCAGCACAGGAGTACTTGGCAGGACTATCAAGCTCGGAAAGTATGGACGGATTCTATTTGCCGCCAGAAGTTCTTGAAGATAAAGAGTTTGCACAAGTATTCGATGCGTACATGTCTGAAGACCGCAAAGTGATGACAATAGACGTTGTGCTGGAAGCCAATCCTTATTCCAATGAAGCAATTGGCCAGATTGATGAAATAAGAGAAGCGGTTGAAAGGGCAGCAAAAGGAACAAAACTTGAAAATGCCATTGTGGCAGTCGGCGGTATTACAAGTACGAATGCCGATTTAAGCACAATGTCAGACCAGGATTATTCCCGTACAGTTGTGCTGATGCTGCTAGGTATTTCCATTATCCTTGTGTTCCTATTCAGATCTATTATTATGCCAATCTATCTAATTGGTTCACTGATCTTGACCTACTATACAAGCATGGCGATGAATGAGGCCATTTTTGTGAACCTTCTCGGATACTCAGGCATCAGCTGGGCGGTTCCATTCTTCGCGTTTGTTATTTTAGTTGCACTCGGCGTGGACTACAGCATCTTCTTAATGGACCGCTTTAACGAATATCGCGATTTATCCATAGCAGACGCCATGCTGCTATCCATGAAAAAGATGGGTACCGTCATCATCTCGGCCGCCGTCATCCTCGGAGGAACATTCGCTGCGATGATGCCATCCGGAATGCTATCACTATTACAAATCGCATCCATTGTCCTCATCGGACTCATGCTCTACGCCCTGGTCATGCTGCCGCTCTTCATCCCGGTCATGGTCAAAAACTTTGGCCAGGCAAACTGGTGGCCGTTTAAAAGAAGCGCTAATTAAAGAGGGAAGAGGCTATCCTTGTTGGGTAGCCTCTTTTTGGGGACTCCTCCGCTCCGCCGCCAAAGAGTCCACCGGCAAAAACAAAGGCAAACGCTATATCCTCTAAAAAAAGCAGACCCATACCGGATCTGCCATTAACATTTATGGATTTGTCGACCACATGCCAGCAGTTTTTACAAACACACGCGGATTTAATTTCAGCTGTGCCACGATAAATTCTGCAAGGTCTTCCGGCTGCATTACTTTTTCAGGATTGCCGTCAGTCAGGTTTGTTTCAATCGCAAGGTCAGTTGCAACTGTGCTTGGAGTCAGTGCGCTTACACGGATATTATGCTTTCTCACTTCAAGCATTAGCGATTCCGTCAATCCTAGAACCGCAAACTTGGATGCACTGTATGCACTTGTGACTGGGGCGCCTTTTTGGCCTGCTGTGGATGCAATGTTGATAATATCCCCGGACTTCTGCTCAATCATATCAGGCAGAACTGCTCTTGTAGCATTATACACACCCATTAAATTAACTTGGATAATGCTGTCCCATTCCTCAGGTGAAAGTTCCAGGAAGCCGCCGAATTTGGCTATGCCCGCGTTGTTGATCAGGATATCCACAGAACCGAGATCCGATTTAATATGCTCAACAGCATGTGTTACAGCTTCAAGATCGGCAACATCAGCTGCAGCAGCAGAAACATTCACATCATACTGGCTTAGTTCATCTGCCACTTTTTCAAGGTTCTCCATTGTGCGCCCCAGCAATCCGATGTTGACACCTTCTTTTGCAAGCGCGATAGCGGTTGCACGCCCGATTCCTCTGCCAGCTCCGGTAATCAGTGCTGTTTTGCCTTTTAATGTATGCATCTTTTTTCCTCCTCTTAAAAAAATCATTCATATACTACCAAAAAGAATGTAAAATTCCTAATAAACCGCCTGCTCAAATTGAATATTTGAGAAAAGCGCCCTCCGTATGGTAAGATCATTTTCACAAAAAGGAGGGCTGCCCCATGAAGCTTAGCGTACTGGATCAATCAGTCATCACGAAAGGGGAATCTGCCGGTGATGCTCTCCGCAAAACAGTAAAGCTTGCCCAGACCGCGGAAGAGCTTGGCTACACCCGGTTCTGGGTAGCCGAACACCATAACTCCAATGGCATAGCAGGTTCCTCTCCAGAAGTCCTGATCTCCCATATTGCGTCAAGCACCCGCCATATCCGTGTTGGCTCAGGAGGAGTTCTGCTGCCTCAATATAGCCCTTATAAAATTGCCGAAAATTTTAATATGCTAGAAACTCTATTTCCTGGCAGGATCGACCTTGGTGTAGGCCGTTCACCCGGAGGTTCTGCATCAACCCGGCTCGCGCTGACTGATGGAGTAAGAAAAAGCCTGAACGAATTTCCGAGGCAGGTAAAGGATCTCCAGTTTTTTTTATACAAGAAACTGCCAGAGGGGCATCCTTATCAGACTGTTGAAGCTATTCCACAGGTGGCTGATCCAGCCCAAATTTGGATGCTGGGTATAACGCATCGGGGTGCACGGCTGGCTGCCGAGTATGGAACCGCATTTACATACGGCCATTTCATAACTCCTGCCAACGGAAAAAGGGCCATGGATACGTACATGAGTCAATTCCGGCCCTCAGCTGGGCTATCAAAACCGAAGGCAAATGTGTGCATTTTTGTTGTATGTGCCGAAACACAGGAAAGGGCGGAAGAGCTGGCATTAAGCCAGGACATGTGGCTGCTGGCGGTAGAAAAGGGGAGGGACACGAGGATTATCGCACCCTCAGAGGCAAAAAGCATCACTCTGACACCAGAGGAAAAAGCAAAAGCCGCGGAAAATCGCAAACGGATGATCATCGGTACGCCTGCAAAGGTGAAAGAAGAATTGCAGCTGCTCAGTGAAATATATCAAACAAATGAATTCATGGTCATCACCAATATTTATGATTTTCAGGACAAGCTGAATTCCTACAGGCTGCTGTCCGAAGCTTTCGCATAGTGATAAAAGATCCCTAAAATGAGGATCTTTTATCATTATTATGCACAAGCATCCTCGGCTTGAGGATAATTGTCTTTTTAAATAAGAATCGGATCTAATAATCTAACTTTACACAACTAATCCACCACATAAGAATGTGTTCACTTGCAAAAGCGATCTTATCTATTTTATGCACAGCTTATCCACCAAATTAGGCTAAGGGAATTCAAACCGAAGGATTCTTTCTAATTGTGGATAAAAAATTCACTGACTTTTTTTATTTTTCTGAAGTCATCCACAATACAAGGTGTTTTCAATTAAAATTATCCACACCTAGTGGATAATTCACCGCATTAGCTTCTTTTTCGAAAAGTATCCACAACATAATAATCGATCATTCTTCATTCCCTAAAGTTATCCCCAGCCGAAGGTTTTCCCTCCCGGAATCCTTTCCTTAATCCACATACGTAATCGCCTGTTTTCCAATCTGCTCCCAGCCGGCAATGAACTCATTCTTTGGGTATTGGGTGTTTTTCTCTTTAAGCGGGTCGTTTGCATAAATATGTTCATCATCATAGCCAGTGACTAAAACGGCGTGCATTCTGTAAGTGACTTTTATCGGGCCATCTTTTGTTTCCCAGGTTTCCCATTCCGATTCAGGCAAGACGTCATAGGTGCTTGTAATAATGACCCATACAGGGCGCCCATCATCAAGCTGTTCGATGATTTTATCAAAATCACTGCCTGTCAGATCTTTAATTTTTCCCGGCAGGTAGTTTTCAGCGAGTTCTGCCACAGGTTCGTGGTAGGCTCCAAGTCCGGGTTCATCCAATGTTCGCATGTTGCCTACAAAGCCTTCATGGATGTTTCCTTTGTAGCCGTCCTCTTCAAAAGGGACCCGATTAATTTCCTCTGATAGTGTCATTTTATCCGTTTCCACTCCCGCATTATTTAAAAGCATGGCCAGGCTGGTGACTTCGCAGCCTCTTTCCAGCTCAGGCTTTTGCAAATAATGGGGAGCATCAATCAGGACCTTGCCGTTCTCTTGCTCAACAGACTCTTTTTCAGTTTCCTGCCCCGTGTTTCCGGAAGGCGCTGAACACCCCGTGAGCAGTACCATAGCCAATAAAATCGCTATCCTCAAAAAATTCCCTCCTTTTGAAAGTTTCGTTTATCAAAATATCAGTTATAAGGTTATTTCCCAATGAAGACCGTGGTTAACCATCCTAAAGCACATCAAAAAAAGCCGGTTTCCCGGCCTTTCCAATTTTTATTTAATTTCCGCTTTCCCGCTCGATACGGACACATTAATATCATGTTCACCTGTTCCGTGCTTGCCGGAAATGTCATTCTTATCCCGATTTTCCTCGTCTAGCGAAAAGCTGCTGCTGATATGTCCGCTGCTCGCTTTCCCTTTTAGTGTAAAGTCAGCGTCATCAGGCAAATCAAGGCGAACGAAGCCCGAGCTTGCTTCCACATTTACGGAATCGGTTAGTTTTTCCATCATAATATCAAGCTGACCAGAAGAAACCTCCGCATCCAATTTTCCCTGGTAGTTTTGGACTTTTACTCTTCCCGAACTCATGTCAATTTCACCGCTGCGGGTAATCAGATGATCGGCATCCATCATCCCTGAGGAACCTTCATGCTCAAATTCATTCGCTTTAATATTTGAAAGGCTGACTTTTCCGGAACTCATATCGACATCCAGTTTTTCAAGCTCGAATGGTTCGCTCTTAGATTCACCTGCAAAATCCAAACGCCCAGAACCAATATTAATCGACATGGACCTGCTGTAATCTTCCGGAATATAGATCTTCAAGTTGCTCTTATTGTTAAAAAATTGAAGCCATCAAGCCATTTACGTTTGTATTCCACATGAACTTCATTTCCGGATTTATTAACCGTTACTTTCCCTTTGCCGTCAAGCTGGGCTCTAACATCGCTGCGCTTTTCCGGAATAATCACAGTATCTGAACCGGAAACATCGATGCTGATCAAGTCCGTTCGATCGTTAATGGAAGCTTCTGTTGCGCTGCCTCCGAAGGTCATCCAGCTAGTGACACCAGTAAACAATAGATAAGAGCCGACCAGGATGATAAAAATCATAAAAATCCTTTTCAACATAATCCCTGCTTTCATTCATTAGATTTCTTATCTTTATTTTATGAAAATCCTCAGCTGAGCACATTGAGCCGCAGATTTAATTTCAGCTAAGACTTGAGGCTTATAGATTTGTAAAAAAGGATTTTCTTTTCACCGTCTATATTTTATCATAAAAGGAAAAAACAGGAGAATCTATGAAAACGATTACGCTTGCAAATGGAAAGACAATTGAAGTGGAATGCCTGAGCTGTGCTATTACCAGCGGAATGATAGAGCCGGATGGCGGAACGATCTTTGAATCAGAGAACTTTCATGCACACCAGGATGTTGCTTATCCTGTGAAGGGGCTCGTCATTCTGGCTTCCAAAAGACACATCAAATGCCTCGATGAACTGACCGAAACGGAAAGAGCAGAGTATATCAATCTTTTATCAAAAATCCGCAAATCACAGAGAGAAGTTTTGGGGATTGAACATGTTTACTATTTTTATAATGAGGATACCACTCACCATTTTCATACATGGATGGTTCCGCGATATGAATGGATGGATCAGTTTGGGCGTTCGGTCGAATCGGTAAGGCCGGTGCTCCTGCATGCAAGAAACCATATGAACCATGGTGAAAACGTGTCGGAAGTGAGAAAGGCCATTGCCAATCTGGCTGACGAGTTAAATAGGAGAGGTCCTCATGATTAAAGCAGAGTTAAAGACCTTTAAAATTACAAAGAAATATGAAGCTGCAGCGAAACAGTTAATTCTGGAAGGGTTCCTTGAGCGCTTCGGATTCATCGACCACTCCTTAAATCCTGATTTAAATAATATTACGAAAACCTATAGTCTGGAAGGAAGCCTTTTTCTGATTGGATTTATAGGGGAGGAAATGGTTTGCACAGGTGCGCTGACAAAAGAGAGCGGGGACATATGCAGGCTTCAGCGAATGTCGGTGAAAACAGCATTCCGGAATAGGGGAATTGCCAGAACGATGGTGCAAGTACTGGAGAGCCAGGCACAAGCAGAAGGTTATAAAAAAATCGTCCTTGAAACTCATTTGTCCTGGAGTAGCGCTGTTACACTTTATAAAAGCTGCGGATATAAGGAATATTTACAGGAAGAAGGAATGATCCATCTATTCAAATCGATATAAAGGATTTGCCTCGGGGCAGATTCTTTTTTTTTGTGCATTTTCAAAGTGCATATGAAATGTAATGTTACATAATATAGTGTATAATAAACTTATGTTACATTATAGGGTGATCAAATGAAGACTGTTGAAGCAATAAAAGATATTGACAAGCTGGAAGTGATGAAAAAATATCTGGAGCACAGGTCTTCCCGGGACTACTGTTTATTCCTATTTGGCATAAACACCGGTGTACGCATTCATGACCTTCTGAACCTCCTGGTCAAGGATGTGCTCGATGAGAACAATCATGTTCTTCCCTTTCTTTCCTCTACTCCATACAATAATCCGCCTGTTTATTTAAACCCAAATGTCCGTCAATCCATCCTAAACTGGATTGAAGAAGGATTTCTTACATCAGATGATTATTTATTTAAATCCAGAAAGGCCAATGCGCCGATTACGCGCCAGCAGGCCTACCGCATTTTAAATGAAGCTGCTAAAGAAGCTGAAATAGAAGGCCCCGTTGGCACTCATACCCTACGAAAGACGTTTGCCTTACATGCTTATCGAAAGGGAATTGCGATCTCGCTGATTCAAAAAAGGCTGCAGCAATCCTCGCCTGCAGAAACCCTGGCTTATCTCGGCATTTCTGACCGCCATTCCGTTCCCATTGTTCTTGATGTGAATTTATAGAAAGAAGGTGATTAAATTGGCTGAGATTATTTGGCAAACTGATGCACTTATATTATTAGCTGCCATTCTCTTTATAATCGGTGTTCTGACAACGAAGTTTTCCGCCCGCCTTGGAGTGCCGGCCCTTGTTCTCTTTATTGCTGTCGGAATGGCTTTGGGTCATTTCATTTATTTTGATAATGCCAGACTTGCACAGATGATTGGCGTACTTGCTTTTATTATTATTTTGTTTGAGGGAGGGCTGCAGACAAATTGGAAAACTGTAAGGACTGTTGTTGCCCCTTCTTTATCATTGGCAACCCTTGGAGTTCTTATCACTACAGGGCTCGTTGCAGTCGCTGCCAAGTTCATTCTCGGGGTGGATTGGGTGGTTGCCCTTCTGTTTGGCGCAATTGTCGGTTCAACAGATGCTGCTGCCGTTTTCGCCGTATTAAAAGGCCAAAATATTAAGCCAAGAATTGCTGCAACACTGGAGGCTGAGTCAGGCTCCAATGATCCAATGGCTGTGTTCCTGACTGTTGCCATGATCGAACTCATTACAATTCCGGAATCAAGTATGTTTTCTCTCATAGGTTCATTCTTTATCCAGATGGGCGTCGGGTTGCTGCTCGGGCTGCTTTTTGGTAAATTGGCTGTATTCGCACTTAATCGCATTAATTTGGATTCCAGCGGACTTTATCCTGTATTCGCAACCGGCTTTGCGATGCTGACATATGGCATTACTGCTTTTTTCGGGGGAAGCGGGCTGCTGGCTGTGTATGTTGCCGGAATTATCATCGGAAATACCGATATTGCTTACCGTCATTCCGTTTTTCGCTTTACCGAAGGCTTTGCATGGATGATGCAAATTTCGATGTTCGTCATTTTGGGGCTGCTGGTTTTTCCCGATGAGCTCTTTCATGCGGACATATTATTAAAAGGCCTTGCCATTTCTGCTCTTCTAATTTTTGTTGCCCGGCCGGCAGCAGTCTACCTGTCTACGATTAAAATGGGCTACACGCATAAAGAATTAATTTTTCTATCATGGGCCGGACTGAAAGGAGCAGTACCAATCGTACTTGCCACTTTTCCGCTGCTATCGGGTGTGGAAGGAAGCCATGTCATTTTCAATGTTGTCTTTTTCGTCGTCCTGACCAGCGCCCTTGTCCAGGGATCGACGATCACTATTCTTGCTGAAAAGCTGGGTCTTTCAGGCCCTGAAAAAGCAACGCCTATGCACTCTCTTGAGCTTGTTTCCCTCGGCAAGGCAGATGCGGAAATGATTGAATATGAAATAGAAGAAGATGCCGTCATTATTGGGCATACGCTCCTGGAGATTCCTTTCCCTGAAGGTGCCCTTGTCAATGCTATTATCCGTAAAGATCAGCTTATTACACCAACAGGAAACACGACTATTGAGCAGGGGGATTTTCTGTATATCCTCACAAAAAGAAAATATAAAAGAGAACTAAAGCAGCTGCTGAAAAAGAAAAAACTGCCTGAAGAACTGGCAGAGGCAGAAGCTTAGTTAAGCAAAAAGGTCTGTCTGTTATGGGGCAGGCCTTTTTTTAATAGGCTTTGTGCCTGTTGATTTCCGCTCCGGGAGCCCAGCGGACAGCGGGCGGTCTGACGCTCTCGGCGCACTCACGCCATCCGCTCCAATCAACAGGGTGTCAAAATCAACAACGAGTTTTAATATAGTCTTTAGTTAAGGCTCTTTTCGTATAGATTGTTGTTTTTGGACTATAAAGCTTGCCCGTTGATTTCCGCTCCAGTCACTTGCTTTCCGCGGGGAGGAACTGGAGCCTCCTCGGCGTTTCACGCCTGCGGGGTCTCCCGCTCCCTCTCTTCCCGCAGGAGTCAAGTGCCTTCCGCTTCAATCAACTCAGTAATTAAAACCAGTATGTAAGCAACAATCTTTGCGAAAACAGCCTTAGTTAAAAAGAAAATTAAATAGATAAAACTTTTTTTCCGTTTCGGAAGTCTAATGTACAGATAGAATTGAAGGGGGGACCCCGGTTTGGCGATCGATCCGCTTGTGCTGAAGGCAAAGGAAGGCGATGATGAGGCCTTTCTGCAAATCATCAGCATGCTAAAAATAGATTTATATAAAACCGCTCTTTCTTATTTGCGGAATGAGGAAGATGCACTAGAAGCGATTCAGGAAGTAACATTTCGAGCTTATAAAGGGCTTAAGGAGTTAAAGGAAGCTTCTTATTTTAAAACATGGCTAATCCGCATCATGATCAATTACTGCAACGATACATTGAAAAGGCAAAAGCGGATGGTTTTGAATGAGGATTTGCTCCTGACAATGGGAAAATCGGAGAGCCATTCGTTAATAGAGATTCAGGATGCCATGCAAGCTTTGGATGAGCGCTCACGAGAAATATTGACTCTTAAATATTTCCATGATCTGAAGATTAAAGATATCGCAGGAACACTTGATTGTCCGGAAGGAACCGTGAAAACCTGGCTGAACAAAGCGCTTAAATCTCTAAGAGAGAAGCTCGAGGAGAAAGGGGGGATGTCTCATGTATGAAAAAGAAGAACAGGACCTTGCAAAAATGAAGAAAAGTTTTGATGAAATAACGATTTCAGAGGAGAAAATTGACGCGGCTATTTTGGCAGGATTCCAAAAAGCAAAAAGAGAAGGGGCACCTGCAGAATCTGCAAGCATTAAAAAGCAACCCGGCCTGCGCAGGAAACGGTGGATTCTTCCCAGTGTGGCGGCAGCTGTGCTGGCGATTGTTTTTCTGACCAGCATTAGGGTATCACCGGCATTTGCCCATTATGTGGCAGAACTTCCGGGCATGCAAAAGATTGTGGAGATCATCCGATTTGATAAAGGGCTTATGTCGGCAGTGGAGAATGATTATTTACAGAAAATTGGTGTCACACAGGAAAAAAACGGGCTAAGAGTTACAATTGATTCAGTTATTGCGGACGAGACAGGATTGGTCATTTTTTATACGATGGAATCGGAAAAGAAGCAAAAGCTTTTTGATGTAGAAGAGATGGAGCTTGAGCCGGCAGATGGTACAAAATTTGTTTTAGGATCTTCCAGCTATGGTACTCATTCACCTTACGACGATAAACCGAGAAAATCGGTATCCTCTGCTTTAGAGCTTTTTTTTCAGGAGAAGCTTGAAACGAAAAAGTTCAACCTATCCATGAAAGTGAAAACGGATGATCTAAATGAAACGTTCCAAATTCCTTTTTCTATTGAAAAGCCTGTGAAGGTCAAAAAAACGTATGAAATGAACAAAGAGGTAACAATTGAAGGCCAGAAAATTACGGTAAAGGACATAACGGTGTATCCGCTCCGAGTCGCAGTCCATCTTGCTTATGACCCAAATAACAGCAAGAAAATCTTTGAGTTTCAGGATATCCGCCTGGTCGATGAAAACGGGGAGTCCTGGACGAAAATTTCCAATGGCATAACAGCCAGCCATGTCAGTGATCACGAGGATATTCTTTACCTCCAAAGTAATTACTTTAAGGAACCGAAACAATTATACCTGGTCATGAATAAAATTCAGGCTGTTGATAAGGATGAAGCATATGTCTTAGTTGACACGGATAAAAAAGAGATTTTGAAGCAGCCAAAAGGGTCAAAGCTCTCCTGCGTAGAATGGGAAGACGATATGCTGATGTTCACACTTGATACAAAAGAAGACTTTCATTACTTCCTTTTTAACAGTGTGAAGGACGCGAATAACAAAGATATTTATGATGGAATGTCTACTTCTTACCGGGAAGAAGGGGGTAAACAGAAGATCGGCATCTCACTCCCGTCAAGAGAGGAAACTGATTATAAAAACCCTTTAAGACTGGAACTTTCTTTCTTCCCTGCCTGGATTGAAGGAGATGTAAAAATGAAGGTTAAGTAACCGAACCAGTGTGGGCAGTGCGCCCACACTGGTTTTTTGCTAAAAAAGCGGTTTCGCGGATAAATGCAAATAAATCGCGGCGATTATATTTGTTTTTTCGCGGATATAGACGATATTTCGCGGATAAATTTTTTCCGTGCAGAAGAATGTCCAATTGGTTGGACATCATCACAGCCAAAATGATACGATAAATACAGTTTCAGCCCAAAAAGGTGATAATATGAAGAATAAAATAAAAGAAATGCGGAAAAAGCTGGGGATTACGCAGGAAATGCTGGCAAAAGAGTGCAGTGTGGTCAGGCAAACGATCAATTGCATTGAAAATAATAAGTATGACCCAACCCTGGAGCTTGCTTTTAAGATTTCCAAAACATTAAATGTAAAGGTAGATGAAGTATTTATTTATGACTAAATTTGATGCAAACACAATAATTACTATGAAAGATATTGTTCGGGAGGGCGATCCGGTTCTGCGCGAAGTGACGAAGGAAGTTCCCATACCGCTTACTGAAGAGGACCGTGGAACGTTAATCGCGATGATGCAGTATTTGAGAAATAGCCAGGATCCTGCCACGGCGAAAAAATATAGCCTGCGCCCGGGGGTCGGTTTATCAGCAAACCAAATTGGACTGAACAAACGCATGTTTACAGCATATTTTAGCAATGAAAAAGGCGAGCCGCAGGAATACTTTGTAATCAATCCGAAAATTATCAGTCACTCAGTGGGCGTGATTTTCCTTCCTGATGGGGAAGGATGCCTGTCTGTAGACCGGGATGTTAAAGGGTATGTCCCGCGTTATGAACGCATTAAGGTAAAAGCATATAACCTGGAGGGCGAAGAAGTAACCCTTCGTTTCAAGGGAGTCCCATCCATTATTATGCAGCATGAAATTGATCATCTGAACGGGATTATGTTTTATGACAGAATCGACAAAAACGACCCATTTAAAGTGCCGGAAAACTCCGTAATGGATCATCTTTAATAACGAAAGCATAGGACACACTGTGTTCTATGCTTTTTTGTTTTACCCGAGTACAGGTGTGGTAAATATTTAATACTCATTTATCAAACACTAAAACGAAAAAGGAGGAATGGTAATGGACGAGAAAGCGGCTGAAACGAATATAAAGCTGAATGAAAAGCTGGAAGATCAGAATATCCACTCTAAAATGAGCAGCAGGACAGAAGCAGAGGATGCCAATCTTAAGCTTCAGGAAGCGATGAATAATAGAGAAGAGCACCAGAACATGGCTCCAACCTATCTGTATAACAATACGCCTGCTATTAAAATATCTGGGGACGATGAATAGGAAAAACCGGCTTTGAACAGAAAGCCGGTTTTTTCTTTAATCCATATCCGTCTTATCGTTTTGATCCTTATTTCGCTTATTGCCTTTGCTGTTATCTCCGCTGATCGGTGATTGGTTTCCTCTTGGTGAGTTTTGATTTTTGCTGCCTTTGTTATATTTTTTCGTCATGGTGATTCTCCTTTCTTAAAAATGCTCCCTTATTTTCTCTAATTCACCCCTTTTTTATCCGAAATGCTCCATTCATCATTCCTTTTCGAAAAGCATATACATCTAAAAGGATTAATATGGGGGGATAGCAGGATGAATGAAATAGGGCTGACGCCTTGGGAGGAGCATGCCTTTTGGCTGGAAATTCTCGAGGACCATGCAATTTTTGTAAGAGACCATCTTTCACCGACAGAAACAAAATACGTAAAGAGAGCAGATGAATATAGACAAGCCTTTCGGAATCTGCGCAGCAGGCTGAACCAACTTCCGCCTTCTGCACAGGCAAATTCCCAGGAAGCCATTTCTTTTGCAATGGAAGTATGGCCGATTGCAAACGGCTATTTTCAATTCGAAGGAAAGCTGCAGAATTTACGGATTAATAACGTGGTTAATATAAACCTTTCTCCAACATACTTCAACGGTACATTAAGCGAGAACGAGGAATACTTGCGGCTGTTAAGCTATTATGCAAAAGGGCTGACACCGCCGCCTCAATCTCTAGTTGACTTGCTTGATTTATGGCTGGAGGACCAGCTTGGCCATATTGTTCTGCTGAGGAATTCAATTGATCCAATTGAGGTTTTTGTTGAGGAGAAGGCCGAAGTCTATACGCGGATATTCCAGGGCTTCATGGTGCAGAACCGCCATATGAAGGGATATCTGAAATTCACACAGCCGGGATTTCCGCGCCAGCAGGAATTGGCACGTGATGTTGGGCTTGCTGTTATTGAAATGAATGAATACATTAAGGGAATTGTTCAAAAATACGCCGGCAAAAGGATTCTTAATAAAACGACGTTAAGATTTCTCGAGCACCATTTCCCGGAAGCTTGCTATTTAATAAAAAAACTTAGTTATTATGCGCCCGAGCTGGCAGGAGAAGCTTCCAAATGCTCGCTGAAAAAGCCTTCTTATTAATAATCCTTCCTTTTAACCTTCTTGCTCAAAGAAGGTTTTTTGTTTGGGAAAGAGTCCCGTTCAAAGAAAGATTGCAGTAGTAATTTGGCTATTAAAGGAAAAGCTATAAAAGTAAGATTTTTTCTTTTGACAGATGTTAATTCATATAATAATATTGCTAATGCTAATAAAACACATCAGAATTAGGGGGATTAAAAATGAAAAAATTTACGATGCTTCTCATGCTGCTTATGAGCACTTTGTTGTTAATTGCAGGCTGTGGAACGAATAAAGCGAATCCAGAAAACACTGCAGAGGAGAAAAATACGACCGAGGACCTATTGGCTAAAGTTCAGGATGAAGGAAAATTAAAAATCGGAACAGAAGGGACATACCCTCCATTTACCTTCCATGACGAAACAGGTGAACTGACAGGATTTGATGTTGAAATTGCGAAAGAGGTGGCGAAAAGACTGGATCTAGAACCGGTATTTTTAGAAACACAATGGGACGCAATGTTTGCTGGTTTGGATTCTAAGCGTTTTGATATGATTGCAAACCAAGTAGGAATTCGCCCTGACCGTCAGGAAAAGTACGATTTTTCTGATCCATATATTTCTTCTGCGGCAGCACTAATCACTCATGAATCCAATAATACTATTTCGGGCTTTGAAGACATCGAAGGATTAAAAGCTGCCCAGTCCATGACAAGTAATTATGCGGATCTTGCCAAGTCCTATGGAGCGGAGATTGTGGGTGTAGAAGGATTTAATCAAGCGATTGAGCTAATAAATTCCAAGCGTGCTGATATTACAATCAACGATAATTTATCGTTTTTGGATTTCAAAAAGCAAAAACCTGATGCTCCGGTTAAAATGGTTGCAGAATCTGAAGATGCTTCTCAAAGCGGCTTGATGTTCCGAAAGGGAAGCGACACATTGGTGGAAGAAGTTAACAAAGCCTTAAATGAAATGATTGAGGATGGCACGTATCTAAAAATCTCGGAAAAATGGTTTGGCGAAGATGTACTTAAGTAGTATTTTTTTAGACCCTGAAAGGGTCTCCAGGCTTATAGAGATTGGCAAGAGTTCATTCCAGCCTTTACTTGAAGGTGCCATTATATATACCATTCCATTGACGCTGATTTCATTTGTATTCGGTTTGGCATTGGCGATTTTAACGGCTCTTGCACGAATTTCAGGCAATAAGATTCTGCAGACAATTGCTAGAATTTATGTATCAGCAGTAAGGGGAACCCCGCTGCTTGTTCAGCTCTTTATTATTTTTTATGGGCTGCCGACCATCGGAATCATTATTGATCCATTCCCTTCTGCTGTTATAGGATTTTCGTTAAATGTAGGGGCATATGCTTCTGAAATCATACGTGCAGCGATCTTATCGATTCCCAAAGGGCAATGGGAGGCTGGATACTCTATTGGAATGTCATATCCGCAAACTCTTAAGAGGATTATTCTTCCGCAGGCATCCAGGGTATCGATACCGCCTCTTTCTAATACATTTATCAGTCTTGTAAAGGATACATCTCTGGCTTCCATGATCCTGGTTACAGAGATGTTTAGAAGAGCACAGGAAATAGCAGCAACCAATTATGAATTTTTGCTTCTGTATATGCAGGCTGCCCTCATTTATTGGGTAATTTGCTTTTTGCTCTCCATCGTGCAGGGAAGGATTGAAAACCGCCTTGACCGGTATGTTTCTTCATGAAAAGGCTAGACAAGGAGCAATTCAATGATTAAGATAAACGATTTGCATAAGCAGTTTGATCAGTTAAAAGTATTAAAAGGAATTAATCTGGAAGTGGCTAAAGGAAAAGTTGTAGTGGTGATCGGACCGTCTGGATCAGGAAAAACAACATTATTGCGCTGCTTGAATGTTCTCGAACAGCCTACATCTGGGCAAATTGCGATTGAGGATCAAGTTCTTGATTTCTCACAGCAAGTGCCAAAGAAAAAGATCCCTTCTTTTCGCCGCCTTACCGGAATGGTTTTTCAGAACTACAATCTCTTTCCCCATATGACTGCACTCGAAAATATCATGGAAGGGCCTGTAACAGTTAAAGGTGAAAAGAAGGAAGCTGCCAGAAAAAAGGCCGAAATGCTTTTAGGGAAAGTAGGTTTGGGTGATAAGATCCATTATTATCCCTTTCAGCTTTCGGGAGGCCAGCAGCAGCGGGTAGGGATTGCAAGGGCACTTGCTATGGAACCAAAGGTCATGCTCTTTGATGAGCCCACTTCTGCCCTTGACCCTGAGCTTGTTGGGGAAGTGCTGAAGGTGATGAAGGATCTTGCCAATGAAGGAATGACGATGGTCGTTGTTACCCATGAAATGAGATTTGCCAGAGAAGCAGCAGATGAAGTCATTTTCATGGATGCCGGCGTGGTAGTGGAACGCGGCAATCCTGAACAGATATTCTCTAATCCAAAAGAGGCTCGCACCAAACAATTTTTAAATCTGATCCAATAAACCAAAACTCCGCGGATAAACAGCGGAGTTCTTACATATTATCTGCGTTCCCCCTCATAGAATGGCGATTTTCTCTTTTGCAAAAAAAAAATGCTTCCAATTTGGAAGCGAAAAAAAAGGGGGATTTACACTTGTAGGAATAGTATGTCCAGCCCTATTATTCTTTATTCACGTTTCTATAAAAAATTCAAAAAAAATCTGCTATTCTAATTAGTATAGGGGGAAGGAGCTTGCCAATGCTGAATTTTATCAAAGACTATAAACACCATGAACTGTACCGGGAGAGCTTTAACAGCCTTGCCTGCAAAGTATTCGGAATCACTTTTGAACGCTGGTATAAGGAAGGGTTTTGGGGAGATAGCTATATTCCGTATTCCTATGCGGACAAATATGAGATTGTCGCCAATGTTTCTGTTAATGTTGTTAACCTATTGATACACGGGGAAATCCATAAAGCAATCCAGATTGGAACTGTCATGACACATCCGGATTATCGGGGCAGAGGGCTATCTGCCGATTTGATGAATAAAGTAATCAGTGATTATGAAAGCAAATGTGATCTACTCTATTTATTCGCCAATAGGTCTGTGCTTAACTTCTACCCGAAGTTTGGCTTTAATCCTTATGAAGAAAAGCTTTTTTCGATTGGAACCAGTGACCTTAAACCTTCACCGCTGGAGGGCATCCGAAAGCTAAATGGCTCCAGCAACGACGATCTCCAATTCATTCAAAAGTTTGCCTCGAAGAGAATGCCCCTCTCGACCAGCCTGGCAGCTGAGGGTACGATTAACATTCTTATGTTTTACTGCAGCCATGTTTTCAATGAGGATATATATTGGCTTGAGGATGAAAAAGCAATCGTTCTATTAAAAGAAGAACAGGGAACGCTGCATGTTTACGATGTGATCTCACATGCAAAGATACATATAAAACCTATCCTTTCCAAATTCATTTCAGGCAGGACAAAGCAAATCCTGTTCCATTTTACCCCCAGCTTTCCGGATATTAATCCAGCAGCAAGAAGCTTTCAACCGGACGAGGTGCTTTTTTTCCGCGCCAAAAAAGAACTGATGCTTCCAGTCCATTTTAAGCATCCGCTGACAGCACAGGCTTAGCTATGGAAGAATAAGGTTTATTCCCCTGTTTGAGTGCTATACTAATTAGAGGATCATGTGAAAGAGGTGTGGAGATGAGAGAAAATATTTTAGTATGTGTCAGCAACCCTAACCATGCGGAAAGGCTGGCCCAAAGAGGAAAAATATTAAAGGACGCTTTCCAGGGGGAAGGGTATATTCTCTCCGTAGAAAACCAGAAACATGAAGATCTTGACTTTAATGAGCTGCAAACGAAATTTCTGTTCGAAAGTCTGGCAGAAAAATACGGACTGAAAATGCTCTCAAAACACTCAGAAGGCAAGAGAATCGCCAAAGTGATAGCGGATGTGGCCCAGCAATATAAGATCACCCAGATTATTCTCGGGCAGGCTGTCCAGACCAAGCTTGAACGGATGGTAAAGCATTCGCTGATCAACGAGTTGTTCGAGCTGCTCGAAGGGGTAGACATCCATGTAGTGGAGGTCACGAGAAAAATCCATGATTCATCAGAGGATTGGGATAAAGGCTTTCCCGCCCAGCTTGTCAAAAAAGGGTCTGAATACCATTTAACGATCGGCGAAAAGCATGAGAAGGGAATTGATGGAATTTTCTTCAAAGAATTATCCTCAGACTTTTCGAATGGATTTTTCGTTATTCAAAAAGATAAAAACCATGAAGTCGTCCGGATTCACCATGGTGTCGTGGACAGTGATATTTTAGGGAAAGAATAGCTTCTATTAACTGTCTAGCTCCAGGTGCCTTGCGCTTTTTTTTAAATTGAAATGCCGGCTGTTCAAAAGTAACAGCCGGCTTCGCTATTGGAGCTACTATCAAATCAAATCGTTCACATAATAAACTTTTCCGCTTTCAAGCTCTTTATTCAGCATAAGGTCGATCAATGCATCTGCCACGGTATCTGTATCTCTCAGCATACCCTTTTCCTTGTATGTTTGGAACTTTTCAAGGTCATGAAAGTCTTCCTTTGCCGAGGAACGGATGATGCCCTGCATATCTGTGTCCATGACACCAGGGCTGTATGCGATGATTTTGTGGCTGCTGCCTGCTGTTTGCTGTTCGAGTGCGGCTGTTTCTGTGAACATATTTATTCCTGCCTTTGTGCTGCAATAAGCACTCCAGCCCTGAATGGGCCTTTCTGCCGCGCCCGAAGTAATATTGACAATGGTCATATCCCGTAAAGCTTCACCCAGCAGGATGTTCGAGATCATGAAAGGTGCGATCAAGTTGACGTGCACATTTTGGATTAAAGCCTTGTGATCCAGGTTGCCGGCTGTCCCGATTGGATCAATGACCCCTGCATTGTTAAAAACATAAAGAGCTTCCGGCTGCTTTTCCCGCAATAGCTCTGTAACTTCCCCAAAGACGGATTCCACTTCCTCAGGCGAAGCCAGGTTGCAGAAATAGTGACCGTAGAAGACTTGATTCTCTGCAGCAAACTCTGTCAGTTCCGGGTTTTCTGTTCTCGATACAGAGATGATGCCTGTTCCTTCTTTGATCATTCTCTTTGCGATGGAAGCTCCAAGGCCTTTGGAGGCCCCTGTAATGACGGCCAATTTCAATTCAATCACTCCTATTTCCTGTCTTATTATGTCTATTAAAACAGAAAATAATAAATTTTGCCTGCATCAGCCATTGCGGTCCGGCCCGTATTGTTTCATTTCGTCTTCAATTAAGTTGATAATCGAGAGAATGACTCCCGAGAGCAGACAGGCAACTGTGAGGGTGCTAAGACCAAACAAAAGGTAGGTAATCATGGTGCTGAAAAATGTAAACAGGAGGCAGTAATGGCTTGCTTTAATTTCCTTCCGCATTGACCGTCTCTGCCTTCCAGTAATATTCGCTGAACACTTCAGCAAAAGCCTCAATCGAATGGTTCAGCTCATCCAGGGTATTTTCCACTCCTCCGAATTCCAGCAGAAGGGCTCGCTCGGAAAGATCCTGGTTATAAATGCCGTTGCCCTCGCTTTTCCCTTTTACAAAAACACCCCTGCTGATCCCTTTATACTTTGCCTCAAGTGCTTTATGGAGCTCCGAGGCTACTTTCAGGTTTTGCTCGTAATTTTTATGCTCTTTTCCAACAATAAAAAACAGGCGTGCATACGGCTTCTGGCCGATTAAAGCAGTTGTTTCCTCCCGGGGAAGTGAATCCCTGTGGATATCAATTAAAAACTTTACGTCCTTATTCTCAGCCAGGGCTGCTTGCACAGTCTCCCGTGAAAGAGAATAAGAGCTTTCCCAGCTCCAGCCCTTCTTTTTTAGCTCTGCGGCTGTATTCGTTTTATCATGCTCAGCCCCTATGCCTTTTGCCGCAAGCTCTTCACTCAGCTTTTTTCCGACAGCGATCACATTAACCTGTTCATTTGGGCTGACCGCCTCATTTGAATCCTTCACATCTTTTAAAAGCGGTGCAAACGACTCCCAGCTATGAGAATGATAGATGAGGACACTTTTTTTATCCGGAATGGCTGGCGGTGCGGCGATGCCCCCGCTATCCCCATTATTCAGAGCAAGCTCTCTTTCTTTTAAAAGAACTTCAAGAGGCGGTGCAGACTCTACCGGGAGATTGGTAAAATCGGTTCCCTCTCCGGCAACGGCAATGCCGGTGTCAAAGATAGAAAAACCAGGCAGTTCGCGTCCAAGGAATGTTCTGACGTCCTGTGGCTGGGTGTTGGTGGCCAGCTTGAAGAGTGTTCCTGAAAGGGAATAGCTTTCGGTTGGCACATCCCGGTAAAAATAATGGTTCTCAGCTTTCAGGAAGTGGATGAACAGCTGATCTGCCTTAATATCCTTTAGCAGCAGATTCATATGGGAAGAAGTAAAGGCGGACGGATACTTCGTTACAAGCCCAGCAAGAACCACAACCGCACAAATACTGAACACCCAGCTGTTTATGTAAAAGAAAACAGAATGGACTCTTAATTTTGAATTCATTTGGATCCCTCCATCTCTTCAAATATATGACGGATAAGCTAATTTAGAAGATGAGCAGGAAGGAAAAAGGGAAATGAAAGACGAATAAAAGAAGGTCTATTGTAAACGCTGTTTTCGCAAAGTTTGTTGCTTTCGAACCAATTTTAATCACTGAGTTGATTGGAGCGGAAGGCGCGAGATCCTCGAAAATGCTGCCGCATTTTCTTACGGAGGCGTCCGTTCGAAGAAGCTTATTCAACGTCCTACGGGAGTAGCGTTCCAAGGGAGACCCCGCAGACTCGGGAGCGTCGAGGAGGCTCCCGGTAGCCCCGTGGTTCGCTGAGTGCCTCGTGCTGAAATCAACGGGCAGATTTCTTATGCAAAAACAACAATCTATACGAAAAGAGCCATTGTAAAGGAAGCATGAAAGGAATTATTAGCATGTTAACTGCAATTATCCATGGTTTTGTGCTTGCATTTGGCTTGATTTTGCCGCTTGGTGTCCAAAATGTCTTCATCTTTAATCAGGGTGCACAGCAAAAAACATTTGTAAAAGCCCTTCCCGCCGTTGTTACAGCGTCACTTTGTGATACGATGCTGATTTTGCTGGCTGTGCTGGGAGTGTCAGTCGTTGTCCTGGCTAATGCCGTTCTTAAAACTGTTCTTCTTGGTGCGGGAATTTTGTTCTTGATCTACATGGGGTTTGTAATATTTAGAAGCAAACCTGCCAGCCAGGAAGGTGCCGCAGCTACTAAGTATGCCCCAAGGAAACAAATCCTGTTCGCCGCCTCCGTTTCCTTATTAAATCCCCATGCCATTCTGGATACAATAGGGGTCATCGGCACCAGTTCCATCAGCTACAGCGGTCAGAATAAATGGGCCTTCTCAGCAGCTTGCATAGTCGTATCCTGGCTTTGGTTCACTGGCCTGGCATGGGTGGGCAAGGTAACCGGAGAGCTGAAATCAGCGGGTACTCTTGCTGCCATTAATAAAGTGTCCGCATTGATCATTTGGGGTACGGCATTGTTTCTGTTTTTTGATCATTTTTTATAAAAGGAGAATGCAAGATGAATTCCATTTTAGAAGAGGTCAGTGAGGAGCAAAAGCATGTGCTTGGGAACCTTCTGGAGTTCTATGTGTATGAATTTACTGCTTATCTGGATATCGAATTAAATGAGGAAGGACGATACGGCTTTAAAGATCTGGATCTATACATAAAGCAGTGAGGAGTTCTTTCCTTATTTTATTAAAGTGAATGGGAACCTGGCCGGCTTTGCGATCGTGAAAAAACATAGGAGTGCAGATTTTGATTACAGCATGGAACAATTTTTTGTTATGAAAAAATATAATCGGAGGGGAGTTGGCCAAGAGGGGGCCAAATTAGCTTTTGAAACATTCAAGGGACGCTGGCGGATTACGCAAACCGAAAAGAATTATCCAGCACAAGCCTTTTGGAGAAAGGTCATTAAGCAATATACGGGTAACACCCATGAGGAATCTTATGATCAGGATAGACGATCTGTACAGAGTTTTTCAAATCTATAAAGGGGAGATGTTTTGAATGGCACAGCCATCTGTTATAGAAATAGAGGATCACAAAAAAATCGCCATCAGCCTTTTCAATAGAGTATGGGACTTGATGGAAAAGCCGGACAGAACCAGGGAAGAAGACCTGCAAATGATCCATATGGTGCATACTTCACGCTTCCATTGGGAAATGGCAGGGAAGCCTGTTAATCTTTCAAGGGGAGAATGGCAGATTTCCAGGGTGTATACTGTTTTGAACAGAGCGGAACCGGCACTCTACCATGCAAAAAGGAATCTTGAAATTTGCCTTGATCATAATATAGGAGACTTTGACCTCGCGTTCGCCTACGAAGCGCTCTCCCGGGCATACAAAACTGCCCAGGACGAAGAAAATACCCAGCATTATAAAAAACTGGCCTATGATGCAGCAGAACTGATTGCAAAAGAAGCGGACAAAAAAGTTGTTCTGAATGAACTTGCTTCCGTTTAGTATATAAATCAAAATAATTAGCAAACTTATTTACTGTTGGAATAAAAGTCTCTTTTCTAAAAGATTGTTGTTTTTATGTAGATCTGGAAACAAAAACATTGATAAATAAGGATGGTTGATTGGAGCGTAAGGTGCGAGACTCCAGCGGGAGGAGGCTCACCGCCCGCCCCGCGTTCGCTGAGCATCCTGGAGCGGAAATCAACCACTTCTCACTACTTGTTTAAAAAGCAGCAAAGTTTGCAATGACAGCCTAATAAAAAGACCTATAAGGGTCTTTTATTTTTTTAAAAAAACTTCATCGTTCTATCACAAATTCCTTTTATATTTACGTTATACAATGTAAATACAGAAAAAAGAGAGGAAAAGAAATTGAAAAAATTACTCGTTTTGATAATGGCAAGTTTTCTTATTCTTGGAGGATGCAGCCAGTCCAGCCAGCAAAAGGCCAAAGAAAGTGAAGAGACCCCACAGGTGATTGAAGCGATCTTGCAGGTGCCTGAAACACTGGAAGCAAGTGAAGAAGCGTCCCTTGCTGTTACTGTGAAACAAGGCAATGAAGCCGTAACAGATGCAGATGAAGTGAAATTTGAGGTTTGGAAGGAAGGCAAGAAAGAAGAAAGTGAAATGATAGAGGCGAAGCATGATAAAGAGGGGAAATATATGGCTGATTATGCATTCGCCGATGAGGGCATATACTTTGTGCAGGCCCATGTGACAGCAAGAAGCCAGCATACGATGCCTAAGGTTTCTATCCAAGTTGGAGACATGAAAGCTGAGAATACTGGCCATGAACATGTGGAAGAAGGGCATAAAGAAAGCCACTCCCACGGCCATGATGGAGAAGTGTCCATCGAGCTGAAAACATCTGACCATGTTCATGCAAAAGAGCAGACTGATTTGTCAGTCATGCTTGATAAAGAAGGTAAGCCGCTAACAGAAGCGAAAGTTAAGCTCGAAATCTCCCTTGATGGTTCTACACCTGAATGGGTTAACCTAAACGAAAGTGAAGAAGGCGAATACACAGCTGACCATCAATTCTCAGAAACTGGCACATACATCATCACCATCCACGTCGAAAAAGGCGATGACCTCCATGAACACACCGAAACAAAATTAACGGTAGAATAAAAGTACCAGGTACCTATACCAGTTGGCCAAACTGGTACAGGTACCTGGTACTCGTTTTCATGATAAAATAGGGGGAGAGATTATAGAAAAGCAGGTGTAAGAGTGATGGCAGATACGCATTTGCATTTTAATACCGGGATTGGAGTCCAGAAGCCTAATAGTATTCGGAATAAGGATATTAGCTGCCCTTTTTGTGCGAGGGAGGAGCTGACGGATATTATTGAGATGCAGGATTCAATTATTTTATTGAAAAATAAGTATCCTGTGCTGGAAAATGCATATCAAACGGTTTTGATTGAAACGGATCAATGTGACAGTGAGCTTTCTATGTATTCCGAGGAGCATTTAATCAGGCTTATTTCATTCGGGTTAAAACACTGGAGTGAAATGGAAGATAGTGGAGAGTATGAATCTGTCCTATTTTTCAAGAATCACGGACCTTTATCAGGAGGAAGCGTTGCCCATCCGCATATGCAAATTGTTGGGCTTAAAAATATCGATTATAAGGAAAAAGTCCATGCAAGCGATTTTGAAGGGCTTCTCATCCATGAAGAAAGCGGAACGATCTTCACGTTATCGACTTCACCGAGAATCGGCTTCTATGAATTCAATGTCAAGCTTGCCGATGAGGAGGATATTCCATACTTCGCCAAATGTATCCAGACTGCGGCCCATTACATTTTGAATGGCTTTCCTTTTCCAAGCAACAGCTACAATTTGTTCTTTTATAAGCTGGGCAAGGATATTTATGCCAAAATCGTCCCGCGTTATGTAACCACCCCTATTTTTATCGGCTATAGCATCCCTCAGGTTCCCAACAACCTGGAATGGATGAGAGATGACATTAAAGTGCGGTATTTCAGCGGGGATTATAAAAATAGGTCCTAATCCACCCAGAGAAAACGGATTTGGGCACCAAGGCGGATCTGCAGAAGTGAGTGCTGGGCAAAAGTAATCATTTTGGTTTCGCAAAAACTTGAAATAATACCCATTGCCTCTTTAGAAGTTGTGATTTATCTCTATAAAAAATATAATGGAATATTGTAGCGAGGATTAATGAGAGGTACATAAATTAATCTCTGGATTCTCTCACTTTTATCCCTTAAGCTGCGTCATACTCCGTTATGCCTGGCAAAATCCCAAAGGCAGATGGTTTTTTAAAGGAGAATGATTATGACTTCTAATCGGCATACACCCCCTAAGCTTGATTGGGGCTTAGTATTAATATTGATGCTTTTATTTTTAGTAAGCGCGATCTCGATATACAGCGCGCAGACAACGGGACAATATACTGAAAATTTCCTTCTGAAGCAGATTGTCTGGTATATCGTTGGAACAGGGATCATTGCCGCTGTTATCACATTGGACTCTGACCAGCTAAAGAAGATTTCCTGGTATGTCTACGGCCTTGGCATCCTGCTGCTCGGCTTTTTAATTATTGCGCCAAGCAGCATTGCTCCTGTCATCAACGGAGCCAAGGCTTGGTATAAGGTTCCTGGGATGGGTTCCCTGCAGCCGGCAGAGCTCGTTAAGGTGTTTATTATCCTTGTTCTAGCAAAAACGATTGATGATCATCATCAAAAAAATGCCATTAAAACCATACAGACCGATTTATGGCTGCTTATTAAACTGGTCGGTTTAACGATGGTGCCGCTCATGCTTGTCATGCAGCAGCCGGATTTGGGTACAAGCCTGGTTTTTCTTGCGATTATGCTTGGCCTGATTTTTATATCGGGAATCAGCTGGAAGCTGCTGGCTCCGATTTTTGGCACAGGAGCTGCACTGGCCGGCACCATCCTTTATTTCGTCCTCTGGCATCCTGACATTCTTGAGAAATATCTGGGAGTCAAGGAATATCAGTTTGCGCGTATTTATTCCTGGATTGATCCCTACAATTACCAGAGCTCAACAGGGTTCCAGCTTACCCGGTCTCTCCTTGCCATTGGATCAGGAGAAACAAGCGGCAAAGGGTATGGAACAAGGGAAGTTTATCTGCCTGAAAGCCATACTGACTTTATCTTTAGTATTGTAGGCGAAGAATTTGGGTTTATTGGAGCAAGTATTGTAGTCAGCCTTTTCTTCCTGCTGATTTATCATATTACCAAGATTGGCATGGAAACAAAAAACAACTTCTATACTTATATTTGTGTAGGGGTAATCAGCATGGTCACCTTCCATGTCTTTCAAAATATCGGCATGACCATCGGACTTTTGCCAATCACGGGCATTCCGCTTCCATTCATCAGTTATGGGGGAAGCTCGCTTATGGGGAATATGCTGGCTATGGGGCTTATATTCTCAATCCGCTACCATTATAAAAAATATATGTTCTCAACGAGCGACTAAAAAAGAGCGGGCCCGAAATTAAACGGCCGCTCTTTATTTATTCAATAACACCTGTTTCTTCAATCAGCACATTACATTTAACATTGAAGCTCATATTCTTGTAGTCATCTTCCCATTTCTTAAAGTCAAAATTTCTGTTCTGCGATTTCTTTAATTGGCCTATGCCGATTGGATCGATCCCCTGCTCCTGAAACCTTTTCAAGAGCTTTAAGCATTTTGTTTCCACTTCTTTCTCCAGATTTTTTTCAATCTTTTTTATCACGTCAGGAGTTAAAGCATCACCAGTGAACTCACGGATAACGCCCCTGATTTTTATTTTTATATCTGCTTTATTGTCTAGAATTTTTATTTTATGCTTGGATCTGATGCTTTTTACGGCAGCTGTAGCATCTTTGGATACAGAAATATCAAAATTGCCTTCGCTGTATTTGTCCACTAATAATTTAAAAAAGAACAAATTTTCTACTCGCAGAATATCTACTTCTTTATCATCCTTAAATAGGCTAATTCCGGAGATCTCCACTTTATCCTTGCTGACCTGTTTTAAACGCGGGAGGAACGGGTCCTTTCCTTTTTGGTAAAAATCATGGGCAGCCAGGTGCAGGTTGGTCTTTGGAATATCCCTTTTTTCGACGTTATGGCTAATCATATTATATATGTAGGTGGAATTCCCCCTTGATCCGTATTCACCTTTTAATAGATCTTCAGTTTTTCCATCCGAGGTGGCAACAAATAATCTCGCACCGATGCTGGCATCTCTTTGCAGAGAATCAACAATATCATACATTCCCTTTTTTACAACTTCAGGACCGAAGATCGCCAGTTTTAAACCGCCTGTGACCACAGGTTCAGAAGACTGTTTGGATATTGCCATTCTGATGTCCTGCCTTATAGTGCCCTCACCGCTGAAGGTACGGTTAATCACGCTCTTATCAGGCTGGAATTCCTGGAACAGAACAGTGCCTCTGTATTTATCTTCAGAATCCTCCAGCATGTCATAGCCAACAGCTACCTCAATATTAATATCATCAAGTATTTCTTTTTCTACACATCCTGTAAGAAGCATGGCAAGAAATAATATCAATAGCTTTTTCATTTCTTCTTTCCCTTCTTCTTCAGTTTTTTTGCTATCATAATGGCGAAAAAAAGCATGGGGATATAAATAAAGGTAAACGCAAATCCCATTTTTCCTATATTGTTGTTAAGCATGTTTATTTTTTCGCGTGTATCCAGAAAAGTAATTGAGAACAGAACCGCCCCTACAATAAAGAACACGCCTATTTTTTGCCTGATATTAAAAATTCTTTTTACCAGGCGGGAAGCAATCCATATTGAAATGCAAACATTTGGAAGAATGACTAAATTCCAGTTTGCAATTCCGATATATTCAAATCGTTCTACAAAGGGCATTTCAACTATTTTCCACATAGTCAAGGTAGCCCAGATTTGTTTTGCCAGCTGTTCTTCCGCAAAATAGGCAAAAGTGATAATGGCTAAAACTGTATAAATGAGGGTAGTCGCCAAAACAGCCAGATGGGCCCACTTTTGGGATTTCTTTGGCTCTTTTATAAAAGGATAGAAAAACAAGATGATTTCAAACCCAATAAAGGTAAGCGACATATGAAAGGAGGCTGTTAGAATCTCCTTGATGGAATGGTCCCAAATGGGCAAGAGATTATAGAAATTGGCGAATTTAGTAGCCCAGCCAAATGTCAGAAGCAGATAAGCAGGAAGGACAAGGCCGAAAAAGGCTGTCCCGACTACAGTCCGAAATCCGCCAAAAATGATATAAACAACAAGGATCATGAATCCAAAGGAGAACCAGAATGTGTTTAATTCCGGGAACATCCATACCTGAATAACTTCAATAAATGTCCTGACAACTGTTAAGCTGTAAAGGATGTAATAGCCAATAAAAATGGAGCTGAGAGCTTTGCCGAAAAAATTTCCCAAAAGAAATTTATGGGCAGTTACGATGTCCCCGTTAACCGCTTCGCCAATTTTATAGATCATCCAAACAATGACATGAATGCATCCCCCAGCAAACAGGATAGATATCCATGCATCATAGCCAGTATCCATGGCAATAATTCGCTGATAGCCTAGGACACCGATTCCAATTTGCATAGACATAATCATATAAAATACTAAAAAAGGGGATATCTTCAGTCTATCTGGTACTTCCTGCTCCTGCATCTGGTTCACCTCCGCTCCATGCTTGTTAACTGGTGGATCATTATTTGGGCTAGCACTTCGTGTTATTCATCAATATCCTTTTTCTCCTCGGCCTTTTTCTTGCTAAACCGGAAAGGATTTTTTGTTCTTAAATAGATAGGCCTCTTGGATTGCTTTTCAAATGGCAGTCTGATAAGCGCATCTTTCATATCTACAACCCGAGGGGGGTAGAGCGGCTCAAGAAACGGCCTTCCAAGTGAAGTAAGCCGCACTAAATGGGTCAGCAGTATACAGAAACAGAAAACGATTCCCAGCAGCCCCCAAAGCTCGGCAAAAAATAAGAAAGGGAAGCGCAGCAAACGGATTGTGTTGCCCATCCGATAAACAGGTGTCGTAAAGGAAGCGAGAGCGGCAAGGGCAACGATAATGAGGAGGACGTTACTTGTCAGGCCGGCTTCTACTGAAGCTGTCCCGATAACGATTCCGCCCACGATACCGATTGTCTGGCCGACCTTGGTAGGCAGCCGGGCCCCGGCCTCACGAAGCAGTTCAATTGTCAGTTCTAGAAACAAGGCTTCAAGAATTGGAGGGAGGGGGATCTCCCTCCTTGACGTAATCAAAGTACTTAGTAAATCTTTTGGAATGAGTTCATAATGATAAGACAAGGTCGCCACATAAATGGGCGTTACAAGAATTGAAAAAGCAACCGCAAACAGACGAATTAGACGGAAAAAGGATGATAAAATCCAATTTAAAAAATAATCTTCAAATGAACTGAAGAATTCAACCAGAGTAGTTGGCGTGATTAGAACATGGGGCGATCCATCCACCACAATGGCAATTTTCCCTTCAGCCAGAATGCCCGCCACCCGGTCGGGTCTTTCTGTATCCAGCAGCTGAGGGAAAGGGGAGTTCGAGTTATCCGAAATAAGCTGTACAATGTAGGAACTGTCTGTTATGGCATCAAACTTTACATTCGATAGCCGCTGCCTGACGGTATTCACATTGTCCTCGTTTGTAATATTTTCCATATACAGCATCACGACACTGGTTTTTGACAAACTGCCAAGTTTAAACTCTTCAATAATCAGTTCTTTTACGGGAAGGCGCTTGCGGATTAAATTCAAATTTTGCCCGAGAGACTCAACGAACGCTTCCTTAGGCCCAATAACGGAAAACTCAACTTCCGGCTGGCTGATTCCCCTGACAATTTCTTTTTGCGCTGCGATAAAGCCGAAATGCTTAAGCTCTGTTTCAATTGTCAGCATCACATAGCCGTTCATAATCTTCTGTTCAATTAAAGAAGGATCATCACAAATTTGGACATCGGCAACGGGTACAAGCTGTTTAATATCCTCAATTTCCCGGAATTCCTCATCCAGCAGATTTGGGAGAATGCCTTCCTGAATGATATTTTCATCCACTAAAGTAGCCATGAAAGTTAGCCCAAAACGCACATTTGTTTTTTGGTTATAATAAAAAACTTTCTTAAAGTCTTTGGATTTAATAAAGGACTGTTCCCATTCCTTGTGCTGAACATCCTCTTTAATTCGCTTATTTTTCAACCATCTTTTCATAGGAAAATCACCATCATTTTCGGCATTACGCTTATTGTTGCCGGTTTTGGAAAACTTATGAATGGAAGGCAATAAAAAAGTGGGGAGTACGTTGAAAAAGGGGAGACGGAGCAATTATTTTATTTTAGGTCTGTTAAAATGTCCTGTTGAATTCCGCTCCAATCAACAGGTTACCCAAATCAAAAATGAGTTTTACATTCCTATATAAAAAAGGCAAATTGGCAGTAAAAAAGGAACCTGCACAAGACAGGTTCCTTTATATATGAGCTCTCATAAAAGAGGGGGGATTATGGGAGCGCAATCACTAAGTTTTTTACTTTTGCTCTTTTCTAAAAGATTATTGCTTTTGAATAGGGTATAAGAGATAAACAAGGTTGGTTGATTGGAGCGGAAGGTGCGAGATCCTCGAAAATGCATTCGCATTTCCTTCGTGCGGTGATGATTCGAGGATGCTTATTCAAAGTCCTGCGGGAGCAGCGGGACAGGTGAGACCCCACAGGCGCTACGCGCCGAGGAGGCTCAACGCCCGCCCCGCGGAAATCAACCCCTACTCTCTTTTATTAAATAGCAACAAAGTTTGCAAAAAACAGCTCTTACTTCACAAGATATTTCTCAATGTCATCCAGAAGCAGATTTGCCGAAATGACGCCGCCTGCAGTATTCCAGATGGTGTCGCTGACTTGATAAACATTGCCTTCCTGGGCAACTTTCAGATTTTTAAATAACGGATCTTCAATCCATTCCTTTTCAAGCTGGCTTGCTTCGCCGTCGCCTGTTTCATACGTGAAGTAGAACAGTACATCTCCATCCATGGCCGGAATTCGTTCTTTTGTGGCATTTTTTTCAGCAAAGTCATCAACATTTTGGCTTTCAGGACGTGCAAGGCCGATTTGGTCTAGAATGACTCCGGAAAATGAATCTTTATGGTAGATACGGACATCGCCGGCCATAAAGCGGACAATCGATACTTCCTGACTTAATTTGTCGCCAAGGTTTGTTTTAATCTCTTCAATACGGCTGTCATAATCAGCAATAACCTTTTGCCCGTCTTCTTCTTTATTAATTGCCTTTGCATATAGCTCAAAGTTTTCCTTCCAGTTACCGCGCAATGTTTCGGCAAAAATGGTAGGGGCAATGTCATTTAATTGATCATAGATTTTTTCCTGGCGCATTTTGTTTCCGATAATAAGGTCCGGCTGAAGTGCAGCGATTGCTTCTACATTTACTTCGCTCTCTGTCCCGACAACCTGGACATCTTTCATATCATCTGCGATGTGCTCATACCATGGATCACCTGTCCAAGACTGTACAGCTCCCACTGGAGTAATGCCCATGGATAAAAGAGCTTCAGTTCCTTCATTTGTTAAAATGACAACTTTTTCAGGGGTTTTCTCCAAAGTAGTAGTTCCCATTGCATGCTCAACAGTATAGCTTGTATCTTCTGTTTTGTTTCCTTCGTTTTCTTTTTCAGCAGCCTGATCATCTTGTTCATTGTTATTTCCGCATGCGGCTAAGAACAAGATAGTCAAAACTGAAAGTATGGCAAGTAAAGATTTAAATTTCATAATGCAACCTCCAATATGTATTGTTAATGATAATCATTTTCATTTGACAACTTTATAATAAAATGGATTCTTCCGTCTGTCAATGGGTAAATGAAAATCATTTTCAATTATTTATTCGAGCCTTTAATAACCATTATTAAAGGCTTTTTTGCAAAATTAAATTAGGGAACACCAGCATATGGGAAAATCATGTCATTACATTAAACGTGATAAATTGCCAGTGAAAATGATTTTCAAACTCATTGACAGCCATTAGCCCTGTACAATAGACTTATATTGTAAATAAACCTTATTAAATAGAAGCTGGAAAGGTTTTCACTATGCTATTAAAAACGAATTTCCTAAGATGGGCAGGGCTTATTTTAACTATGCTCCTGCTGTTAGTATTAATGTCTTTCAGCATTGTATACGGATATACGGACACAACCTGGAAGATGGCCATTGATGCATTTACAGAATTTGATGGATCCAATGAACATATCATTATACAATCTGTCCGCCTTCCCAGGGCGTTAATTGCAGCGGCGGTAGGGGCTAGTCTGGCGATAGCCGGGGTATTGCTTCAGACACTGACAAAGAATCCGCTTGCTGCTCCGGAAATATTTGGGATAAACGCAGGGGCAGGATTTGCTGTTGTGATCTCTGTTTCTCTGCTATCCATCAGTAATCTTCAGTTTTTTACATGGATATCATTTCTCGGAGCAGCTGTCTCATTTATCTTTGTTTATATTATTGGTTCGATTGGCAGGGAAGGGTTAACACCCATGAAACTGACGCTTGCCGGTGCGGCAATGAGTGCCATGTTTGCCTCCATGACCCAGGGCTTTCTTGTTTTAAACGAAACGGCCCTTGAGCAGGTCCTGTTCTGGCTTGCCGGGTCTGTATCAGGAAGGAAATTAGAAACTCTTGCTGCGGTGATTCCATACCTTCTGGCAGGATGGGTTCTTTCATTGGTTATTGCGGGAAAAATGAATGTCTTATCAATGGGGGAGGATGTGGCAAAGGGGCTGGGCTTAAAAACCGGAATGCTTAAGCTTGGTGCCGGTATTATTGTCGTTCTATTATCCGGAGGGGCTGTAGCGGTTGCAGGTCCTATTGGCTTTCTCGGCATTGTTATTCCCCACCTAACCCGCGCAGTTGTTGGCATTGACCACCGTTGGGTCATTCCGTATGCAGGGCTTTTTGGCGGGATGCTCCTTCTGGTGGCAGATATAGCTGCAAGATACATCATCATGCCGCAGGAAGTACCTGTTGGGGTCATGACCGCTGTAATCGGAACTCCTTTCTTCGTGTATATAGCCAGAAGGGGGTTCAATCAATAATGAAAAAATACTATAATTTGCGCCTTTTTGGCGAAAAAGTTTCCTTTTTAATTGACCGCAGGGCACTAATGATTTTCTTTATCCTCACTGCTTCTGCTGCAGGGGTTTTTATCATTAGTACAGGGACGGGTGAAATGAAGATCGGCCCACTAAAGGTTTTGCAGGTCTTCTTTGGCGGAGGCTCGGATATGGAAAGGCTTGTTATTCAATCCTTTAGGCTTCCCCGAATTATCGTTGCACTCATGGTAGGGATTGCTCTTGCAGTAGCTGGAGGCATTTTGCAGGGGATGATCCGGAACCCGCTTGCTTCACCGGACATTATCGGAATAACCGGGGGTGCCTCTGTAGCGGTGGTCGGGTTTCTTGCCTTTTTCAGTGATGAAAACAATGCATTGACCGTAAGCATAAATTGGATGCCTCTTGCTGCGTTTGCCGGAGCTGCTATTGTGGCTTTTCTTGTTTATTTTTTAGCTTACAAGGATGGAGTTTCGCCGATCCGCCTGGTTTTGATCGGAATCGGCATCGCCAGCTTGATGAAGGCCTTAACAACTTTAATGATGGTTTTCGGCCCGATTTACCAGGCAAGCCAGGCGAATATTTGGATAACTGGCACTGTTTACGGTTCTAACTGGGGAAATGTCGCCATTTTGGTGCCATGGACGCTTATCCTCTTGATTCTGGCATTTATTTCAGCCAGAAATGTTAATATCCAGGAGCTTGGGGATGAAATTGCCACAGGCGTTGGCAGCACGGTGCAAAAATACCGCTTCCTGCTCCTGATGGTGAGTACTGCTTTGATAGGCGGAGCCGTGGCATTTGCCGGCGGGATTGGCTTTGTTGGGTTAATGGCACCCCATATGGCGCGGAGACTGGTTGGTTCAGCTTTTGGGGCTTTGCTCCCGGCCTCTGCTTTAATCGGAGGAATCCTGGTTATGGCTGCGGATCTGATCGGAAGAACTTTATTTTCTCCGCTGGAAATTCCGGCAGGTGTCTTTACAGCCAGCATCGGTGCACCTTACTTTATTTATTTGCTTTTTAAAACAAGGAACTCATAAGCATAATAAAAGAAAGTTTCTGCAGCGGAAGGCACGAGCTCCTCNNGACCGCCCGCGGAAAGGGAGGGCCTCGTGCTGAAATCAACAGGTCAATTTAACAGAGCCTTAAAAAAAGGAGAGGGCAGACATGACAACAGGGCAAGCGATCGCAACAAAGGATTTAACACTGTCATATGGAGATACGATAATCATTAATGAGCTTAACTTGGAAATCCCAAAAGGGGAAATCACCGTTTTTATCGGTGGAAATGGCTGTGGAAAATCGACCTTGCTCAGATCCATTGCCCGGCTTCTGAAGCCTAAGTCAGGTGCTGTTTTACTGGAAGGGGAGGCCATAGCCAGACTATCAACAAAAGATGTTGCCAGGAAAATGGCAATCCTGCCCCAATCTCCTGCAGCTCCTGAGGGCCTGACAGTGCTCCAGCTTGTAAAGCAAGGAAGGTATCCGTACCAGACCTGGCTGAAACAATGGTCAACAGAAGATGAACTAAAGGTTAGAAACGCTCTGAAAGCAACCGGCATGGAGGAATTAAAGGACCGGACTGTTGATTCCTTATCCGGAGGTCAGCGCCAGAGAGCGTGGATAGCGATGACTTTAGCCCAGGATACAGATACGATTTTACTTGATGAACCCACCACTTATTTGGATATGACCCATCAAATTGAAATTCTTGACTTGCTCTTTGAATTAAATGAAAAAGAGCAGCGCACGATTGTGATGGTACTCCATGACCTTAATTTGGCCTGCCGCTATGCACATAATATCGTCGCCATAAAAAATCAGAAAGTATTTGCCCAGGGCAAGCCAGAACATGTCATTAATTGCGGATTAGTTAAAAATGTATTTGGCATGGACTGTGAAGTCACGATTGATCCGTTATTCGGCACCCCGCTATGCATTCCGTACGGAAAAGGAAGGTGCATCCTGAAAGGGCAGGGGGTTTAAGGATGATCCGGCTGACAGAAAAACAGGCAGAAGCACTTACGCCATTCAGGCTCTCCCCAGATTCGGCCAACTCTCCTCTTTCCATTGATGTGATTGACTTGCTGGATCCCAAGAAAGCAGGGGAATATCTGGCTGCGGTAAAAGAACATATTGGAGCAAAAGATGAAAAAACAGCCGCTTCCATTCTGGTTAAAAGATATGCATTTCTGCCTGTGATTTATTTATATAGCATGACCGCCTGGAATTTGCGGCTGAATATTTCGCATGAGAATCTTTCTCTGGAAGGCCAGGAAAAGGGTGAGCTTTGGCTGCCGGCGTTTCGATTTAAAAGCCTTGTAGGTGAATGTGCCGGAGCAGACAGGGAGCAATGGAGAGAAGAATCTATTCGTGCTCTATTTAGCGGACATGTGTTTCCAATCTTGGATAATATCGCAAAAGAAGCGAAGATTTCAAAGCTGATTCTTTGGGAAAATATTGCGATTTATCTATTCTGGCTTTATGAAACGGTCCTGCCAGGGGAAACATCAGCGGCTGAGCAGGCGGCGGAGGATTTCAAGTTTATCATGGAAGAAGCCTCTGGGGATCTCTTCGGGGGATATAATCAAAATCCGCTGAAACGGTATCATAACGAGAAAATATTTGTGGGAAGCAAAGGGAAGCTCGTCAGGCCGCGAAAAACCTGCTGCTTTTCCTATTTAACGGACAGCGGCAAACGCTGCGGTACATGCCCTCAGATTTGCAAGAGCTTATAAAAAGGAGGGAAACATGATGGATGTCAAATTCAAAGAACAGCTGGATGGACTGCTTGAAAAATATACGGAACTCCTAATTGGCGAGAGCGATCCTGAACTAAAAGAAAAGGTTGAAGCATGGGCATTGTACTCCTTTATCGCAAAATCCCTGCCCCCGCTTGCCAAGCACTGGAATGATACATATCCGGATGCAAAAGAAGAAATGAAAGCTCTTATTGCTGAAATTAAGAAGATGAATGAGGAGCTAAGAAGCAAAAAATCAAATTAAGAGGAACCGGATTTTAAACGCCTACTTCATTTATTTGCAAGTCTCATGATAGTTGCAAACTCTTCGATATATTTGAAGTTAATACTTCCTTTTGCAAATCCAAAATAACCGCTGCAGGAACGATGCAGCGGTTTTTCTTTATTGCATTTGCCCATTTCCATATGGGAACTGATTGGAATATCCCTGAAATTGCTGATAGGACTGCTGCAGTTTTTGCTGGTCAGCTGCTTCAACTTTATACCAGCCTTTTTTGAACATAAGATTATAAAGATCTCTCTGGTGGTTTTGCGTTTCATTGAAAACAGTCAGCATATCCTGATAAAGGCTTTGGTGGCTCGCTTCATTCATTGCAACAGAATAAGCATTAGTCATCCATTTCTCCATTGCCAGCATATCATTTGTAAAGTCGCGGTCGTTCATTTGCGGTGTTTTATTAACCTGGGTTTCAGGATTTTGAATCGTATTTTGGTTTTGATTCTGATTTTGGTTCATTTGAATTTCCCCTCCTATTGCATTCCCATAAAGTTTTGCTGATTTTGCTGGTTTAAATGGGTAAGCAGCTGCTCATAATGGCGCTGGTGCATTTGCCCGCACTGTTCGAAATGAGTCTTAAGCTCCTGATCCTGGCACTGTTGAGCGTAAAAATGAGCCTTTTTAAATGCGAGAAGATTCCAGGAAAGCATATCTGTTAAGTACAGGGAATCCTTAGTGGAAACAACTGCAGGAGGCTGCTGCATAATGCCCTGCTGGTTTTGCATGTTCATATTTTGCTGTTGCATAATAAATCCTCCTCATTTATTTATTGACACCGCAAAGCAGTTTGGGAATAAAAGTACTTTTATTCGTACATATCTTTCCTCTGAAAAACGCCAGTTATTCTTAGGGAGAGGATTTATAGATTTACCCTATGTCCATATTGGAAAAAGGCTGACAGACAGCAGCCAGCCTTTAAATGCTAGTAGATTACCTCTTGAAGTGCAGCTCATATAAGCCGCTTGGCATTTAACCCGGATTATCGCTTATATTGATTATTTTGGCTGTTCCTCTTTTTGGGACCTTGTCTCTCAACAGTAGGACCTGCATCACCCTGCACGCTTGCTGCACTGACACCAGCCCTGGATGGATCCTTCTTCATTTTTCCCATTTTTTTCACCTCCGTTGCAATCAGCTCCTGTCGTCCGCCGACAGTTGCTTCTCCTATAGAATGTCCAAAAAAACCTTTATCATTTCGCCCAAACAGTCCCAGCAATCATATTGTCCCTTTAATAAATTTCAAAACATTTTCAAATTTCCGCTTAAAATCATTGCGTAAATTTTGCAAATATTTTATAGTTATAACTAACAGGGCTCATTCAGATTAGGGAAATATTTTTTTTGGCTGTAAAATGAATGAGTATTCATTCAAAAACGCTAAAAGGGGGAAATAAAGTTGATCCAACAAATTAAAAAGGCGGCAGTTTTGGGCTCCGGAGTGATGGGGGCAGGAATCGCGGCGCACCTGGCTAATATCGGAATACCAACATTATTGCTGGATATCGTACCTCGTGAATTAACAGATGCAGAAAAAGCAAAAGGGCTTACCCTTGAAAATAAAGCGGTGCGCAACCGTATCAGTGAAAGCAACCGCCAAAAGCTATTAAAGCAAAAACCCGCTCCGCTGACTTCCAAGAAGAATCTTGCTCTGATTGAAGCAGGCAACTTTGATGATGATTTGGAACGCCTTAAAGATGTCGATTGGGTAATCGAAGTAGTTGTAGAGAATCTGAAAATTAAAAAACAGGTTTTCGAGAGAGTGGACCAATACCGCAAACCTGGCAGTATTGTAAGCTCAAATACTTCAGGAATTTCCGTTGAAGCAATGTCTGAAGGCCGCTCGGAGGATTTCCAGAAGCATTTTCTTGGCACACACTTCTTTAATCCGCCACGTTACTTAAAGCTATTAGAAGTAATCCCAACTAAGAATACTGATCCTGAAGTGCTTTCATTCATGAAGCAATTTGGTGAAGATGTGCTGGGCAAGGGTGTTGTAGAAGCGAAGGATACCCCAAACTTTATCGCAAACCGCATCGGCACCTATGGACTCCTGGTCACTGTACAGGAAATGCTGAAAGGCGGCTATAGCGTTGGTGAAGTTGATTCCGTTACAGGCCCGTTGATCGGAAGGCCGAAAAGTGCAACTTTCAGAACACTGGATGTGGTAGGCCTTGATACATTTATACACGTTGCGGGCAACGTTTATGAGCAAGTAGAGGGAAAAGAGAAAGAAGTATTTGAAGTGCCGGGCTTCATGAAAGCCATGCAGGAAAAAGGCTGGCTGGGAAGCAAGTCAGGCCAGGGATTCTTCTTGAAAAAAGGAAAAGAAATCCTTGAGCTGGATCCAGAAAGCCTGGAATATGGACCTCGCAAAAAGCTTAAAACAGCTTCAGTAGAATTGAGCAAACAGGAAAAGGGCACGGCCGGAAAAATGAAAGCGCTTGTATATGCAGATGATCGGGCAGGCCAGCTTTTATGGAATATTCTTAGCCCGGCGCTTCTTTATTCAGCTCAGTTGCATGGTGAAATTGCAGACGATGTAACAGCAATTGACCGTGCGATGAAGTGGGGCTTTGGCTGGGAGCTTGGACCATTTGAAACATGGGATGCCATTGGTGTTGAAAAATCAGTCCAAAAGATGAAAGAAGCCGGTGAAGAAGTGCCTGCATGGGTAAAAGACATGCTCGCAAAAGGCTTCACTACTTTCTACAAAGAAGAGGAAGGCCAGCTGTATTTCTATCATAATGGCGAATATAAATTAATTGAAGAAAATCCAAAAGTGATCAACTTAAAGCAGCTAAAAAAGAAAAAAGGGGTTATTAAAAAGAATACTGGCGCAAGCTTTATCGACCTTGGCGATGGTGTTGCCCTTCTGGAATTCCATTCACAAAGTAATGCGATCGGACTCGATATTATCCAAATGATTAATTTTGCGGTTGATGAAGTGGAGAAAAATTATAAAGGCCTTGTCATCGGGAACCAGGGCAAGAATTTCTGTGTCGGTGCAAACCTTGGAATGATCCTGATGGAAGCACAGGATGACAATATTTACGAGCTTGATATGGTAGTCCGCCATTTCCAGAATGCCATGATGAAAATCAAATACAGCTCCAAGCCGGTTGTGGCTGCTCCATTCGGAATGACGCTGGGAGGCGGGGCAGAGGTCTGCCTTCCTGCAGCACATATTCAGGCTTCAAGCGAAACGTATATGGGGCTTGTTGAAGTAGGAGTCGGACTGATTCCTGGCGGAAGCGGAAATAAGGAGCTATATATTAAGCATCTTGAAAGCATGCCAAATGGCGTCGAATTCGATCTGCAAAAGGTAGCCAACAAAGTATTCGAATCAATCGCTATGGCAAAGGTTTCTACTTCAGGTGAAGAAGCCCGGGATCATAACTTCCTGAATATTGCCGATGGCATTAGCGTGAACGGAGATCACCTTCTTTATGATGCCAAGCAGGCTGTCCTCGTCATGCATGAAAAAGGATATAAGCCTCGCGTACGCAAGAAGGTGCCAGTGGTTGGAGAAACAGGATATGCAACCCTGCTGCTTGGTGCGCATGCCATGTTCCAATCAGGTTATATTTCTGAGCATGATCTTAAAATCGCCAAAAAACTTGCGTATGTGATTGCTGGCGGTAAAGTGCCATATGGAACAGAGGTTGATGAACAATACCTGCTCGACCTTGAGCGTGAAGCGTTCTTAAGCCTGGTTGCTGAGCCAAAATCACAGCAGCGTATGCAGCACATGCTTTTAAAAGGAAAGCCATTGCGGAACTAATAAATAGATTACAACATTGATCGCAGTTTAACGGGCAGTAAGCCCCAAAATAGAAACTAGGAGAATCGGGACGGCATTGCGGGGGCGTAACTGCCCGTATAAGCCCGATTGGTTCGACTAACACTCAGCGGGAAAAACCCCCCTCTGAGTGAAGTCTCACTTTATAGAAAGAGAGGGAATAAGATGAGAGAAGCGGTAATTGTTGCAGGTGCCCGGACACCGGTCGGGAAAGCAAAGAAAGGTACGCTTGCAAATGTAAGGCCGGATGATTTAGGTGCTCTTGTTGTGAAGGAAACATTGAAACGTGCAGGAAATTATGAAGGAAATATCGATGACTTAATCATTGGCTGCGCTATGCCTGAAGCAGAACAGGGCTTGAATATGGCGAGGAATATCGGAGCGCTTGCCGGCCTTTCCCACGAGGTTCCAGCCATTACAATCAACCGGTATTGCTCTTCAGGCTTACAGTCAATCGCTTATGCGGCCGAGAAAATTATGATCGGCCATGCCGATACCATCATTGCAGGCGGAGCGGAATCGATGAGCCTTGTGCCAATGATGGGGCATGTGGTCCGCCCCAACGCCAAATTGGCGGAAACAGCTCCTGAGTACTATATGGGCATGGGACATACAGCAGAGGAAGTGGCCAAGAAATATGGCATTTCACGACAAGACCAGGATGCTTTTGCCGTAAGAAGCCACCAGAGAGCAGCAAAGGCCATTCAGGATGGGCGATTTGCGGATGAAATCGTTCCTGTGGATGTCATCATAAGATCCGTAGGAAAAGACAATAAGCTAACGGAAAAGACAATCCAATTCAGCCAGGATGAAGGCGTACGACCTGATTCGACAGTTGAAACCCTAGGAAAGCTGCGCCCGGCATTCTCTGTGACAGGAACAGTTACTGCCGGAAACTCTTCACAAACCAGTGATGGAGCAGCGGCAGTAATGGTAATGGACCGTGAAAAAGCAGAATCATCAGGCCTGCAGCCGATGGCTAAGTTCAGAAGCTTTGCAGTAGGCGGAGTTCCTCCTGAAATCATGGGGGTCGGACCGGTTGTAGCAATTCCTAAAGCGCTTAAGCTAGCAGGACTTGAGGTTTCCGATATCGGCCTATTCGAACTGAATGAAGCGTTCGCATCTCAATCCATTCAGATTATCCGCGAACTAGGCTTGGATGAAGAAAAAGTGAATGTAAACGGCGGAGCGATTGCTCTTGGACACCCGCTTGGATGTACGGGTGCAAAGCTGACTTTATCCCTAATCCATGAAATGAAGCGCCGCAACCAGCAATTCGGAGTCGTAACGATGTGTATTGGCGGCGGAATGGGTGCAGCTGGCGTATTTGAACTTCTATAATCCTTAAAATTCGAGAAAAGCCCCATCGGCTTTTCTCCCCAAATAGAATGGAGGAATTAAAAATGGCAAATCAAACTGATAACTTAATTAAAGGCGGAAGCTTTTTAATTGAAGATGTTTCCTATGATCGTATGTTTACACCTGAAGACTACACAGATGAGCAGGTTATGATTGCAAAAACCACAGAAGACTATGTGGTAAATGAAGTGGTTCCGCAGATCGAACATTTGGAGAACCATGAGTTTGACCGATCCGTTAAATTATTAAAGCAAGCTGGTGAGCTTGGCCTTTTAGGAGCGGATGTTCCCGAAGAATACGGCGGACTTGCATTAGATAAAGTCAGCTCCGCCCTGATCGCTGAGAAAATGGCGCGTGCCGGCGGATTCTCCATCTCCCATGGTGCACACGTAGGGATCGGTTCCCTTCCAATCGTACTTTTCGGTAACGAAGACCAAAAACAAAAATACCTTCCAGCATTGGCAACAGGAGAAAAGCTGGCTGCATACGCTTTGACTGAACCAAGCTCCGGTTCTGACGCGCTAGGCGCAAAAACAACTGCAAAACTGAATGCAGAAGGTACTCATTATGTATTAAACGGTGAAAAGCAGTGGATCACAAATGCTGGCTTTGCTGACGTATTCGTGGTATATGCAAAGGTTGATGGAGAGCACTTCTCAGCGTTCATCGTTGAAAGAGAGTTCCCTGGTGTATCTGTAGGGGCAGAAGAAAAGAAGATGGGCATTAAGAGCTCTTCTACCCGTACATTAATTCTAGAAGATGCACAAGTTCCAAAAGAAAACCTGCTTGGCGAATTCGGCAAGGGTCATGTAATTGCTTTTAACATCTTAAATATCGGACGTTATAAATTAGGAGTAGGTGCAGTTGGCGGCGCCAAGCGTGCATTCGAACTGGCTGTTCAATATGCTAACCAGCGCCAGCAGTTCAAAACACCTATCGCCCAGTTCAACCTGACAAAAGAAAAATTCGGAACAATGGCTTCCAAAATCTATGCAGCTGAAAGTGCAGTGTACCGCACAGTAGGTTTATTCGAAGACCGCATGAGCAAGCTGACTGATGAAGAAGTGAAAGATGGTAAAGAAGTAGCAAACTCAATCGCTGAATATGCCATTGAATGCTCCATGAACAAATTCTTCAACACTGAGGTCCTTGACTATGTGGTAGATGAAGGCGTTCAAATCCATGGGGGATATGGATTCATGGCTGAGTATGAAATTGAAAGAGCATACCGTGATTCCCGTATTAACCGGATTTTTGAAGGCACAAATGAAATTAACCGTCTATTGGTGCCAGGCACATACCTTCGCAAAGCTTTAAAGGGCGAGCTTCCATTATTCCAAAAAGCTCAGGCACTTCAGGAAGAGCTTATGATGATGATGCCTGAAGAGCCTGGCGATGAGCCATTGGCACAGGAAAAATATTTAGTTAAAAATGCGAAGAAGATCGGCTTGCTAGCTGCAGGCTTAGCTGCTCAGAAATACGGCAAAGCTCTGGATAAAGAACAAGAAGTTCTTGTAAACATTGCCGATATTATTTCAAATGCATATGCAATGGAATCAGTTGTTCTTCGTACAGAAAAGGCTATCGAAAAAGCTGGTCTTGGAAAGAGCAAGCAAAAGCTTCTTTATACACAAATTTTCTGTCAGGAAGCATTCAACAAAATTGAGCAGGATGCAAAAGAAACGCTTGTTGCGGTTGAAAATGGCGATGCTCTTCGCATGATGATGTCAGCGCTTCGCAAATTTACGCGCCACACGCCTATCAATGTGATTGCTAAAAAGCGTGAAGCTGCCGAGAAGCTAACAGACGCTGAACGTTTCGTGGTTTGATCATAAGCTGGCTCCCTTCCTTGTGAAGGGGGCTTATTTTTTTAGCTCCGTAAGCTGATTGTTCATTTTGTACTGTATTGGAAGGCGCGGAAGGTGCAAGGCTCCCCGAAAATGCACTTGCATTTCCTTCGGGCGGAATTACTTCACGGACGCATATTGCGGGCAAAGGAACCCGCAGGTATAAAACGGACAGGAGGCCAGCATGGAAAGCGTGCGTCATGAGCGGTAATCAACAGCAAGTTTAACATAGCCATTAAAAATTTATTCTGCCGGCAGGAAACTGAAGAAATATGTCGAATATTATCTTGGTGTTCATTGTTATTCTTTTATGGTAGTATTCAATTAAAAGGCAGCAATTTAGAAGATAAGTCTACCTTTCTGAAGCCAGATAGTGTCTAGCTCCAGGCGCCATCGGCTCGAGGTCATAAGCCAATCCGTCAAGAAGGTAAAAATCAACCTTCATGCCGGCTCGTCTTATGCTTGTCGCCGATAGGCAGGCGCCTTGCGCTTTTCTAGTAAGCCTGGATATGCTAACATTGGGTGGTGATAGAATGGCGTTGACTTTTTACTGGTATCCCAAATGCGGGACATGCCGGAAAGCGAAGAAATGGCTCGATGAACATAACTTGTCTTATGAAGAAGTACATATTGTGGAGAATCCGCCTTCACGAAGCGAGCTTGAATCGCTTTATAAAAAAAGTGGGTTGGACGTAAAAAAGTTCTTTAATACAAGTGGCCAGAAATATAGGGAGCTTGGCTTAAAGGACAAAGTGAAAACCTCATCAGAAGAAGAGCTGCTGGATATTTTGGCAACGGACGGCATGCTAATTAAGCGTCCAGTTCTGACAGACGGCCAAAAGGTAACAGTTGGCTTCAAAGAAGAGGATTATGAAAAGGCATGGCTATCCTAAGGGCTGATATTATGCTCCTACGGGCCATCATGAATTGAGCGATCGATTTTACGATCATAAATTGAAATATAAAAAGTGGAGGGATAAACTATGAGCACACCTAAAGAATTACGTTATTCAGAAGAGCATGAGTGGGTAAAAACAGAAGATGGAAAAATCCGCATTGGGATTACGCATTTTGCGCAATCAGAACTTGGCGACATCGTATTCGTTGAGCTTCCGGAAGTTGGGGATGAGCTGACTGCAGATGAGCCATTTGGAAGTGTTGAATCCGTTAAAACGGTTTCCGAGCTTTATGCACCTGTAAGCGGCAAAGTAGTTGAAGTTAACGAAGACCTTAACGACAGTCCTGAATTCGTAAACGAATCTCCATACGAAAAAGCCTGGATGGTTGTTGTTGAGCCTTCAGACTTAAGCGAAGTAGACAAGCTTATGACTGCTGAGCAATACGAGGATATGACAAACGAAGACTAATTGACTGAAAAGCCGGCTCAATACGAGCCGGTTTTTTTGCTGCATTGCCTTTAATTGCTATTTTTCTTTTATGTAGATAGGGCAAAACTATGAGTACCCAAAGGTATGAAAGGATTGGTTACCATGACATTGAAGCAGCAGAAAATCGATATAACTGACCGGGTTGTCGGCAAGCTGAAAAATGATCATATAGAGCTTTACCTTGAAAATGAAAAAATAGGACAAATCAGCCTGCCTGAAGGCTCTTCCTTTAATCTGGAACATCATTTTGAAACTGACCAGCAAAAAATTTATCAGAACGTTTCCGTTACAGATGAGGCGCAAGCCCGCTATACTGACTGTGACGAAGGCGGCTGGTGCTAACATTGTAAACAGCGGGAGAATTTCCGCTGTTTATTTAATAGGCTAAAGCATAGAAGAAGAGCATATATTGGTGTGGATAGCTGGTTCACCTAAAGAGCGTCATATTAAGGAGTGGCGCATATATTCGAAAAAGTGACGCATAAAACCCGGAAATTGATTCATAAATGTTGAAAGTAACGCATAAATTCCGGAAATTGATTCATAAACCAAAATAGATGTTAGATAAATTCAAAAACATGCTAGAAAAACCAAGTATCCTGCTCGAAAAGTATAAAACAAGTTAGATAAATTTAAAAATGACAAAGATTTGCAAGATAAAGCCAAGAAAAAGGGTTTATTTACAAGGCTGTTTTCGTTAAGTAAGTTGCTTTTTGAAGGCAAAATTAATTTTACCCAACTGAGTTGATTGTAGCGGAGGGCACTTGATCCTCAAAAATGCATTCGCATTTTCTTCGTGCGGTGATTATTCGAGGAAGCTGATTCAGTGTCCTGCGGGAGGAGAGGGAAGTGCGAGACCCCACAGGCGAAGCCGAGGAGGCTTGCAACCCTCCCCGCGGAAAGCAAGTGCCCGTAGCGGAAATCAACGGGCAGAATTCATAAACAAACACAACAATCTATGAGAAAAGAGCCTTTTACAAATCTAAATTAATAAATCTGCAAAACCCTTCCGCTCAAAAAGGCAGGAGATTCACACCATAATCAAGAATAATGAATATATTGGATAAACACTTTCTTTAACGGTTTTTAACTGCAAAGCAATTCTGCTTCAAAATAACTCCTTTCAGGTGATGACGATGAATGAGGCAATTCCGGAGAAAGTTATTATTGTTGAGGGAAAGTCAGATAAAACAAAGGTGAAAAGTATCATAAGAGAGCCGGTAGAGATTATTTGCACTAACGGAACAATCAGCATAACGAAACTGGACGAATTAATTGACACACTGTTTGATAAGGATGTATATATATTGGTGGATGCTGATTCAGCCGGGGAAAAGCTGAGGAAACAATTTAAAAGAGAGTTTCCCGAGGCAGAGCATCTATACATCGACAGGATGTACAGAGAGGTAGCCACAGCTCCTGAACATCATTTGGCTACGGTTTTGCTGGGAGCTAATATTGACGTTTATACACAGTACTTAGACAGGTAAGGATGATAAAATGCTGGAATGGTCGCACCATGAGATTGATGAAGCGGTAAATGGGCAAAAAAGCGCTCTCTTATATTTGTACACGCCTATGTGTGGAACCTGCCAAATGGCAGGCAAGATGCTGGCCGTTGCAGCTGAATTGCTGCCAGACAAAAAAATGGGGAAAGCGGATTTAAACTATATGCCGGAAATCGCTGAAAAGTGGGGAGTCGAAAGCGTCCCTTGCCTCATCATCTTCAAAGAAGGAAAAGTTCATGAAAAGCTTTATGCTTTCCGGTCTGTCCCACACTTATTGGAGAAAATCAGGAATAGATAAATAAGTCCCATTAGCATGACTGCGGTACCGGCCGAATGCTTTGAAAAACCAGGTGTTGATTCCACCTGGTTTTTTCTATTAAGAAACTGAAATCCCACCTTTTAAAATATTCAAAATATATTTACAAACGTTTGCGGAAAGGAGTATGATACTTAGGAAATCGAAATAAAATCAAATGTGATTATACATACAGCGCAGGGATGGGATCGAGATGGCATTTTACAGGGAATGGGCTGGCCAGATTAAAGGCTACAATCGCAATATAAAATTGGCCTTTATGGCTAATATACTTACGCAAATAGGCTTTGGAATCTTCATGGTCATTTATAATTTCTACATAAGGGAACTTGGTTACTCTGAAAATATTAATGGCCAGGTTATATCCATGACTGCACTCGCAACGGCGATGATTCTTGTTCCGGCAGGGATTGCGAGCGACAGGATTGGCAGAAAGAAAGCGATGCTTTTTGGAGCTGCAGCCACGGGTGCTGTTATGCTGTTCAGAAGTGTGATTGAATTGCAGTCACTGCTAATTTTGTTTGCCTTTTTTTCAGGGCTGACGACTGCCTTTTTACAGGTATCCAGCATTCCATGGCTAGCCGAAAATTCGAAGGCTGATCAGAGGGTTCACCTGTTTAGCATTCATTTTGCGATCATGACCGGAGCCAATGTAATAGGCAATCTGAGCGGCGGGATCTTAACGGACATATTTTCTCTATTTACTACCCACCTGAACAGTCTTCGGATCACGCTTTTAATTGGCAGCCTGTTTTTTATGGCTGGACTGATACCAATCCTGCGTTTCAATGAAAAGCAGAAAGGTAAGAGGGAGGACAAACCCTTAAAGAGATTCTCTTTTAAAGACCTTTCGTTTAAAAATGACGGTATTAAAATTATTGCCATGTTTGCTTTTGCTCAGCTGCTGATTGGGTTTGGGGCTGGATTAGTTATTCCTTATCTGAATTTGTATTTCGCTGACCGTTTTGCCGCATCAAATTCTGCTATTGGATTTATTATTTCCCTTGGGCAGGCAGCCACTGCTTTTGCAATGATTATCGGTCCTATCGTCGTAAGGAAGGTTGGGGAAGTCAAAGCTGTCGTGATTCTGCAGCTAATGTCGCTTCCATTTCTGCTTTTAACCGCTTATACGGAACATCTATGGCTGGCTGCCATCGGTTTTCTATTCCGCCAGGCCCTGATGAATGCAGGAAATCCAATCCAAATGTCGCTCATGATGTCCAAGGTAGATGATTCAATGAAGGGGCTCGCAAATTCTGTTAATCAAATGGTATTTAATCTTGGCTGGGCGGTGATGGGTCCCGTATCAACCGGAATCGTCATTAAATACGGGGCTTACTGGGGCTACGCACTCGTCTTCTCGATAACTGCTTCATTGTACCTTGTCGGATCTCTTTACTTTTTCTTCGTGTTTAGAAGCTACAAAAAGACAAAAGCTGCCAATCCTGCAGTAAAAGCAGTATAATCTGACATATTTCTCGGGAAATGATTGATAATGCCTTTTAAAAACGGGCATTGTCTTTTTTTTATGCTGTATTTGTCGAACAAAAATAAAAGGACTGTAAAACGCAATTACTGAATATAACAAGGAAGAAACCCAGTACGAGGGGGGAGGCTATGGAAGATTTAGCAGATCTATTTGTCAGGGAGAATCAAGCAAAAGGCCATGTAGGATATTTATTAAGAAAATCGTCTTTTTCTATCCTTATCCAAGCGGGAAATATTAGCATACCTCTGCAGATTACAAAAGGGGAAATCAAGAAAGCCAGGCGAACAAAGAAATTTGATGTTAAGATAACAGGCTCTGAAGAAGCTATTCATTCAATTATTTCCGGCAGGGTCAAGCTTAGAGATGCCCTAACCCGGAAAGATATCGCAATAGACACCACCTTCCGAAAAACTCTTTTGCTTGAGTCCTTTTTCTGTTTAGGCAAGATCAAGATTTCATATGAAAACACTTGACCACTTTCGAAAAAGTATGATAGTATCACTTTAACTTAAAAATTAACTGAATATTCTTATCAAGAGTGGCGGAGGGACTGGCCCAACGAAGCCCGGCAACCGGTAGTTTACACGGTGCTAAATCCAGCAGAGCAATTTGGCTCTGGAAGATAAGAAGAGATGGTAGAGCCCTCTTCTTATGAAGAGGGTTTTTTGGCTATTCGTGATTTTGGCACCCTTTTGATTGTAGCGGAGGGCACTTGATCCTCGAAAATGCATCCGATTTTCTTACGACGAGGGTCTATTCAAGGAAGTTTATTCAATGTCCAGCGGGAAGAGAGGGAAGTGCCAGACCCCGCAGGCGAAGCCGAGGAGGCTCGCAAACCTCCCCGCGGGTTCGCTGAGTGCCCCATGCTGAAATCAACGGGCAGAATTCATAAACAAAAACAACAATTTATGAGAAAAGAGTTTTTATTAAACAATAACAAATAAAGGAGAGAGAAACATGACTGACAAACAAAAAAGCTACCGTTTTGAAACACTAGGAGTACATGGGGGACTGAATCCTGATCCGGTTACGGGGGCAAGAGCAGTGCCGATTTACCAGAACAATGCTTACCAATTCAAAAATACAGACCATGCCGCAGATCTTTTTGCCTTAAAGGAACCTGGATACATTTATAGCCGGATACATAATCCGACTGTAAGTGTATTTGAGGAAAGAGTGGCTTTGCTTGAAGGCGGAGTGGGTGCTTTGGCGCTTGCAAGCGGTCAATCTGCTATTACTCTGGCAATCCTAAATCTTGCTCAGGCGGGGGATGAGATTGTTGCGGCCTCCAATCTATATGGCGGTACTTATAATTTGTTTGCAGTCACCCTTCCTAAGTACGGGATTGATGTTAAGTTTGTGGATCCAAAAGATCCGGAAAACTTTAGAAACGCCATAACAGATAAAACCAAGGCAGTCTTTGCTGAAACGATTGGAAACCCGAGTTTGAAGGTTCTTGATCTTGAAAAGGTGGCTGCAATCGCTCATGAAAACGGAGTTCCTCTAATCATTGATAATACCTTTGCAACACCTTATTTATGCAGGCCGATTGAGCATGGCGCTGATATCGTTATTCACTCAGCGACTAAATGGCTGCTTGGAAATGGAACAACAATGGGCGGCATTATCGTGGATGGCGGAAAGTTTGATTGGAATTCACCGAAGTTTCCTGGCTTCACAGAACCTGATCCAAGCTACCATGATATTGTTTATAGTGAAGCGATTGGCGAGGCTGCTTATATTATTAAAGCACGAGTTCAGCTTTTAAGAGATTTGGGGCCGGCAATGAGTGCGCAAAGTGCATTCCAGTTCACATTGGGACTTGAGACCTTGCATGTGAGAATGAAGGAGCATATTGCCAATACGAAGAAAGTGGTTGAATATCTGGAAGCCCACCCTGCGGTTAACTGGGTGCTTTACCCAGGCCATGAAAGCCATCCGGATAAAGCTCTGGCAGATAAATATTTGCCTAAAGGAGCAGGCGCTGTCGCTGTTTTCGGAATTGCAGGCGGCCGGGAAGCTGGTGCAAAGCTGATTAATAGCCTTCAGCTTTGGGCCCATGTGGCCAATGTCGGGGATGCAAAGAGCCTAATCATCCACCCGGCCAGCACGACCCACCAGCAGCTCGATAAAGAAGGTTTAAAGGCAGCGGGGGTACCTCAAGATTTAATTCGGATTTCTATCGGGATCGAGAATGCGGATGATCTGATTGAAGATCTCGAGCAGGCAATTGAAGCTGCGACAGGTATAAATTCTTTGGCTGCAAAAGCTTAATGACGGCAAGAAAAATTTACCGTCCATTTTTTAAAAAAGTTTAAAAGTTCATCGTTGACACCTTTTTAAAAGCTATGATACGATAGCAAACGTAATTAAAAAGCTGCTTAAATCATTTAAAGTGTTAATTGAATATAGAACGTTACGCTCTTATCAAGAGAGGTGGAGGGAAGTGCCCTATGAAGCCCGGCAACCGTCATTAATTTGAAATGGTGCCAATTCACTCAAAGCAATCGCTTTGACAGATGAGAGAAAGGACTTAAATTTTTAATGCCTTTCTGCTCATGCGCAGAAAGGCATTTTTATTTTTCGGGCATCAGCTCGTTATTCTGCTCATGAATGAAAGCGGCTGAGCAGTCGAAAACTAGAAAAAAAGCGGTCTTTTAATTAAAATCTGTATTTTCGATTAAAGAGGTGAAACAACACGTTGATTTCCATAAAAGATGTAAAGAAGATTTATTCCTCTAAAAAGGGCCAGGTGAAAGCCGTAGATGACGTAAACCTGGAGATAAAAGAAGGAGAAATCTTCGGTGTGATCGGATATAGCGGCGCAGGTAAAAGTACTTTAATCCGCATGCTAAACGGCCTTGAGCTTCCAACACAAGGAAGTGTAATCGTGGCCGGCAATGATGTTTCAAAAATAAAAGGCAGCAAATTAAGGAAAGCACGCCAGGAAATAAGCATGATTTTCCAGCATTTTAACCTATTATGGTCGAGAAGTGTCAGGGATAATATTGCATTTCCGCTTGAAATTGCAGGTGTTCCAAGGCAGGAAAGACTGAAAAGAGTAAACGAACTCATCAAGCTGGTCGGCCTGGATGGCAGAGAGGATGCGTATCCTTCTCAGCTGAGCGGCGGACAAAAGCAAAGGGTCGGGATTGCGAGAGCCCTTGCGAATAACCCAAAAGTGCTGCTTTGTGACGAGGCCACATCAGCACTCGATCCGCAAACAACTGACTCGATTCTCGATTTGCTTGTTGATATCAATGAGCGTTTAGGTTTAACAATTGTACTGATTACACATGAAATGCACGTAATCCGTAAAATTTGCCACCGTGTTGCTGTCATGGAAGGCGGCAGGATTGTTGAAATTGGCCCTGTGCTGGATGTCTTTAAAAATCCTAAAGCGATGATTACGAAGCGCTTTGTCCAGCAGGTCACAGAGCCTGAGGAGACAAAAGAAACAATTGATCACTTAGTGGATGTATATCCGCGCGGAAAAGTAGTGCAATTAGGATTTGTCGGAGAAGCAGCTGAACAGCCATTAATAACGAATTTGATCCGGAATTTCCAGGTGACAGTTAATATTCTTCAAGGGAAGATATCTCAAACACAAAATGGCTCTTATGGAACTTTGTTCATCCATTTGGATGGAGATGCAGAGGAAGTTGCCAAAGCAATTGATTATATCCAATCCCAGCAGGTTGGCGTGGAGGTGATTTCCAATGCTTAACGAATGGTTTCCAAATGTAAAATGGGACTCCATGTGGGAAGCTACCATGGAAACCCTTTATATGACTGCTATATCTGTGGTTGCAACATTTATTTTAGGTGCGATTTTGGGGCTGCTTCTCTTCCTGACCTCAAAGGGGAATATCTGGGAAAATGCTGCAGTCAATAAAGTCATTTCAGCTTTCGTAAATATTTTTCGTTCTATTCCGTTCATTATCTTAATTGTTCTTTTAATTCCTTTTACCAAATTCCTAATCGGAACCATGATTGGGGAGGATGCAGCATTGCCTGCATTAATAATTGGGGCAGCGCCATTTTACGCGCGGATGGTTGAGATTGGGCTTAGAGAAATTGATAAAGGCGTCATTGAAGCGGCCAAGTCCATGGGTGCCAAAACAAGCACGATTATCTGGAAGGTCCTTCTTCCTGAATCCATGCCAGCCCTAGTTTCGGGTATTACAGTAACAGCCATTGCCCTTGTTGGCTACACAGCTATGGCTGGTGTGATCGGTGCAGGAGGACTAGGGAACCTTGCATACCTGGAAGGATTCCAGAGAAGCCGTAATGATGTCGTTTTGATGGCGACCATTATTATTCTGATCATCGTATTTATCATCCAGTTTATTGGTGATTTAATAACAACAAAATTAGACAAACGATAGGAGAGATCAACATGAAAAAGTGGTTATCACTCGTTCTTGCACTTGCAGTGGCACTTGTACTTGCAGCTTGCGGAACTTCAGAAGAAGAAGGAAATAATGCAGGGGATGGCGGAGATAGCAAAGAAAGCACTAAAATTACTGTAGGTGCTTCCAACGTACCGCACGCTGAAATTCTTGAAGAAGCGAAACCGCTTCTTGAGGAAAAAGGCTTTGAACTAGATGTTGTTACATTCCAGGATTATGTGCTGCCAAACCAGGCTTTAGAGTCTGAAGAGCTTGATGCAAACTATTTCCAGCACATTCCTTACCTTGAATCACAAAAAGCAGAGCATGGCTATGACTTTACAAATGCTGGCGGAATTCATATCGAGCCAATCGGTGTGTATTCTCAAAAATATAAGAACCTTGAAGATCTTCCTGAAGGTGCAACGATCATCATGAGCAACTCTGTAGCAGACCATGGCCGGATCTTATCCATGCTAGAAGCAGAAGGCCTTATTACATTAAACGAAGATGTTGAAAAAACAGAAGCTACCTTAGAAGATATTAAAGACAACCCTAAGAAGCTGGAATTTGATACAGAATATGAAGCTTCCCTGCTTCCGCAAATTTACAACAATGGTGAAGGCGATGCTGTTCTAATCAACTCTAACTATGCAATTGACGCAGGCTTGAATCCATTAAAAGACTCAATTGCGATCGAGGACAAAGAGTCACCATATGTAAACGTGATTGCTGTCCGCAGCGGAGATGAAGAAAAAGAAGGAATTAAAGCTTTAGTACAAGTTCTTCGTTCAAAGGAAATTCAGGACTTCATTCTTGAAAAATATGAAGGAGCCGTTGTACCGGTTTCCGAATAATAGAGCTAAAAAAGCAGGCGCGTATGCCTGCTTTTTTGTATCTTATTAGGTTTCCATTATATGCCCAGCCTATTGGCTTATCTATCCGCATAGTTTGAAAAATAATCAAACATACTAACGTTGATAATAATTTGAATGGAGTGGAGCAAAATGGAACATTATCATGAACCATCAAACTCAATAGAAGCAGCTCTTCATGATTATAAAGTAGGATTAGGTGTATTCACTGAAAAAATGCCTGATTTGGCCCAGCATTATAATGCCTTTACAGAAGCTTGCTTTAAGGAAGGAACATTAAGCCAAAAACAGAAGCAGCTCATTGCACTTGGAATCAGCTTATATTCTCAGGACGAATACTGCATTATCTATCATACAAAAGGCTGCATTGACCAGGGAGCTTCAGAGGAAGAAATTCTGGAAGCGGTAGGTGTAACAGCTGCATTCGGCGGCGGTGCTGCAATGAGCCAGGCAGTTACTCTTGTCCAGGAAGCCATGACTGAATTGAATCAGCTTAAACAATAAATAACCCTTCAGCTCCTGCCTAAAAGCAGGAGTTTTAATTTTTTAGACTCTTTACTCATGGATTGTTGTTTTTGTTTATAAATCCTACCCGTTGATTTCCGCTGGGGCACTTGCTTTCAGCGGGGAGGGTGCGAGCCTCCTCGGCTTCGCCTGTGGGGTCTCACACTTCCCTCACTTCCCGCAGGACAATGAATAAGCATCCTGAATAAACATCGCACGAAGGAAATGCGAAGCATTTACGAGGAGTCAAGTGCCCTCCGCTACAATCAACTCAGTTGGTTAAAATACGTTTGCCTTCAAAAAGCAACAAACTTTACGAAAAAGTCTTTTCTATAAGCTTGTATAATTTCAGAAAATTTTTAAAACAACCATTTATCAGGAGGAAATAGCCTTTATTGTAAGAATGGGTGAGATGAAAGCGCTTCAGCAAATCTGGTTCCTTATTTTGCTAAAAAAATCAGGTTTTTTCGGCTTTGTGTCGGGTATAAGTGAAGTGTTAAGATTTTAAATGTAAAAACTAAATGCGAAAGCATAAAAACCGAAAGGATTGATTCATTATCAGTCAGTTACAGCTGAACTACACGAGTGAAATGGAGAAAGCAATGCAAGCTGCCCATGGAGTTGGATATGAAGTGTACAGCCGGAAACATGATGTTCGTATGGAAGTTGAAAAGAAACGTGAAGAAGATTATCTGCAAAGCCAGCGTTTAGTTGCCGATCTTGAAAGAAAAATTCATTCCTAGGATTAAACCATATATGTAATAAAGAAGAAAAATGGAAACCAGCTGCTCTGTGCGCTGGTTTTCTTTTTTATAAATATTTTGACGTACCCTTCCATCCATTCTCATTTAAGCTTTCCATACATGAATCAACCATCGGGGGAAAAAATAAATAGGACATGCCTGTTTTTTTAAGCCGACACTCTTTGATGAAGGATAGATTCTATGATAAAATCTTCATTTAAAGACTTTCTAAACATTTTTGTTTGAAAAGTTTGTTAAAGGGTCTTAAAGAGTTGCTATGAAATTTCATTTGTTATAAGATTGTAATGAGAATAAAATGAGAATAGAGATTTGCGGCAAACAGCCGATTACACAAATCTTCTTTTATTGACGGAGGTATATATTATGGCAGGATCAGTACTAACTATCAAAGACCTTCATGTTGCTATTGAGGGGAAAGAAATATTAAAAGGTGTAAACCTTGAAATTAAAGGCGGAGAAATCCACGCAATCATGGGGCCTAATGGAACAGGTAAATCTACATTATCATCTGCAATCATGGGCCACCCTAAATATGAAGTAACTGGGGGAAGCATTACTTTAGATGGTAAAGATGTTCTTGAAATGGAAGTTGACGAACGTGCACAAGCTGGCCTTTTCCTTGCAATGCAATACCCAAGTGAAATCAGCGGTGTTACAAATGCTGACTTCTTACGTTCAGCAATCAACAGCCGCATGGAAGAAGGCAATGAAATTTCTTTAATGAAATTTATCCGTAAAATGGACAGCAAAATGGAATTCCTTGAAATGGATCTGGACATGGCACAGCGTTACTTAAATGAAGGTTTCTCTGGCGGTGAAAAGAAGCGCAATGAGATTCTTCAATTAATGATGCTTGAACCAAGAATCGCGATTCTTGATGAAATCGATTCAGGTTTGGATATTGATGCATTGAAGGTTGTTTCTAAAGGAATTAACGAAATGCGCGGAGAAGATTTTGGATGCTTAATTATCACTCACTACCAGCGCCTTCTTAACTACATCACTCCTGACCATGTACATGTGATGATGCAGGGACGCGTTGTAAAATCAGGCGGTCCTGAGCTTGCACAGCGTTTAGAATCAGAAGGATATGACTGGATTAAACAAGAATTGGGCATTGAAGACGAAACAGTTGGGCAAGAAGCGTAAGCGTTAGGGGGATCACTATGACAACGGAAATAAAACTACCATTTGACAAGGAATATGTAAGTTCCTTCTCAAAAGATATGGGCGAGCCGGCATGGCTGACAGAACTCCGTCTAAATGCGCTTGCAAACGCGGAAAACCTGCCAATGCCAAAGCCTGATAAAACAAAAATAGATAAATGGAACTTCACACAGTTCGAAAAACACATCGTAGGAAGTGAAGACTTTGCTTCATTAAACGACCTTCCTGAGGATGTTAGAAATCTGATTGACCTTGAAGCAGGCGACCAGAATCTTTACATTCAGCGCAATAACAGACCAACACATTTGTCTCTTTCAAAAGAGCTTCAGGGTAAAGGCGTTATTTTCACTGACATCTTTACTGCTGCAAGAGAACATAGCGACCTTCTTCAGAAGTACTTTATGAAGGATGGCGTGAAAACAGATGAGCACCGTTTGACTGCGCTGCATGCAGCCCTTTTAAACGGCGGAGCTTTCTTGTATGTTCCTAAAAACGTGGAAATTGCAGAACCTATTCAGGCTGTATATATCCACGATAATAAAGAAGCAAACCTTTTCAATCATGTATTGGTTGTGGCTGATGATAACAGCTCAGTCACATATGTTGAAAACTATGTTTCAACAGTTGAAGAAGCAAATGGCATTTTTAATATTGTGACTGAAGTGATTGCGAATGCCAATGCTAAAGTTCAATACGGTGCAGTTGATACGCTTGCAAAAGGCACAACTGCTTATGTGAACCGCCGCGGTGTTGCAGGACGCGATGCACGCATTGAATGGGCTCTTGGCCTTATGAATGATGGCAACACGGTTTCTGAAAATACGACTAATCTTGTTGGCGATGGCTCCTTTGGGGACACAAAAACAGTTGTAGTCGGACGCGGGGAACAAACGCAAAACTTCACTACAAAGGTCATTCATTTTGGAAAGAATTCAGAAGGATATATTCTGAAGCATGGAGTTATGAAAGATTCCGCATCTTCCATCTTTAATGGAATCGGAAAAATCGAGCATGGCGCTACGAAGTCAAATGCCGAGCAGGAGTCACGCGTACTGATGCTAAGCGAAAAAGCGCGCGGAGACGCCAACCCAATTCTATTGATTGACGAAGACGATGTAACCGCAGGACACGCAGCATCAGTTGGACGGGTGGATCCTTTGCAGCTTTACTACTTAATGAGCCGCGGGATTTCACAAAAAGAGGCAGAGCGCCTTGTTATTCACGGATTCCTTGCACCGGTTGTTAATGCTCTTCCAATTGAAGGAGTTAAAAAGCAGCTGACAGCCGTCATTGAAAGGAAAGTAAAATAATGAATGTCCGGGATATTCGGCAAATGTTTCCCATCCTGGATCAGGAAGTCAACGGAAAGCCTCTTGTTTACTTAGACAGTGCGGCTACTTCCCAAAAGCCTGCTCCTGTTATCGAAGCGCTTGATAAATACTATCGGGAATATAACTCCAATGTTCATAGAGGAGTCCATACACTCGGAACAAGAGCAACGGATGGCTATGAAGGTGCAAGGGAAAAAGTCCGCAAGTTCATTAATGCTAATTCAACTGAGGAAGTTATTTTTACAAGAGGAACAACAACAGCCATCAATACAGTTGCTGCCAGCTATGGACGTGACAACCTGGATGAAGGGGATGAAATTGTGATTTCCTATATGGAGCATCACAGCAATATTATTCCTTGGCAGCAGGTTGCCAAACAAACGGGTGCAACACTCAAGTACCTTCCTCTTCAGGAAGATGGGACGATCTCCTTGGATGATGTAAGGGAAACCGTGAATGGCAATACCAAAATCGTTTCGATCATGCAGGTATCGAACGTACTTGGCGTGATGAACCCGATAAAGGAAATTGCAAAAATTGCCCATGAAAATGGCGCTATTATGGTTGTGGATGGCGCTCAAAGTGCTCCTCATATGAAGATTGATGTTCAGGACCTGGATTGCGATTTTCTTGCATTTTCTGGCCATAAAATGTGCGGCCCTACAGGCATCGGTGTTCTGTACGGAAAGAAAAAGCATCTGGAGAAGATGGAGCCGGTCGAGTTTGGCGGAGAAATGATCGACTTTGTCGGCCTTTATGAATCCACTTGGAAAGAGCTTCCATGGAAATTTGAAGGTGGAACGCCCATCATTGCTGGTGCCATTGGTTTAGGTGCTGCGATTGATTTTCTTGAACAGATTGGCTTGGATGAAATTGAAGCATATGAGCACAAGCTTGCTGCTTATGCTATGGAAAAACTGTCCGACATTGAGGGCATGACGATCTACGGTCCGAAAGAAGCATCTAAGCGTGCCGGACTCGTCACTTTCAATATTGACGATGTCCACCCTCATGATGTGGCTACTGTATTGGATGCAGAAGGAATTGCTGTTCGTGCCGGCCACCATTGCGCACAGCCGCTAATGAAATGGCTCAAGGTTTCTGCAACTGCACGTGCAAGCTTCTATCTGTACAATACAGAAGAAGATATTGATAAGCTTGTTGCAGGGCTTGTCAAAACAAAGGAGTATTTCAGCGATGTCTTCTAAAAATTTAGATACCCTTTACCGCCAGGTGATTATGGATCATTATAAAAATCCTCGTAACAAAGGGGTACTTGAAGATGACAGCTTGACGATCAATATGAATAATCCTACTTGCGGAGACCGAATTCAATTGACGTTGAAGCTTGAGGATGGCAAAGTGACAGATGCGAAGTTTGAAGGCGAAGGCTGTTCGATTTCCATGTCTTCAGCTTCAATGATGACTCAAGCCATCAAGGGTAAAAATATTGAGGAAGCATTAAAGCTTTCCAAAGTTTTCTCTGACATGATGCTGGGAAAAGAATATGATGAAGATGATTTGGATCTTGGCGATATCGAAGCTCTTCAGGGTGTATCCCAGTTTCCGGCCAGAATCAAATGTGCTACATTGGCATGGAAAGCAATGGAGAAGGGCATTAACGAGGAAAACGAAGACCAGGAATAATCATTCAATCAAACGTTTGATTGAACCTTTATAAAAGCAGTTTTATAGCTAAATGTTAACAGAGCCAAAGAAAAAATAATCAAACTTTTGTTCAAAATTTTTTCACCTGCCTTGTGTGATAAAATATTATGAAATGATTGGGCGAGGGCCCTTTCCTAAACGAATGGAGGAATACGACGATGGCAAAAAAAATGCCTGAGATCGGCGATTACAAGTATGGTTTTGCCGATAAAGACGTTTCCATTTTCCGATCAAAACGCGGTTTGACAAAAGAAATTGTTGAAGAGATTTCAAAATTGAAGGAAGAGCCACAGTGGATGCTTGACTTCCGTTTAAAATCATTAGAGCATTTCTATAACATGCCTATGCCGCAATGGGGCGGAGATTTAGCGTCATTAAATTTTGATGAAATTACGTACTATGTTAAGCCTTCTGAAAAAACGGAGCGCTCCTGGGATGAAGTGCCTGACGAAATCAAGCAAACGTTTGATAAATTGGGTATTCCGGAAGCGGAGCAGAAGTATCTTGCTGGTGTTTCTGCACAGTACGAATCAGAGGTAGTTTACCATAACATGCAGGAAGACCTTGAAGCTAAAGGAATTGTGTTTAAAGATACTGATTCCGCTCTTCGCGAAAATGAAGACATTTTCCGTGAGCACTGGGCAAAGGTTATCCCTCCAACAGATAACAAATTCTCTGCGTTAAACTCAGCGGTTTGGTCTGGCGGATCGTTCATCTACGTTCCTAAAGGTGTTAAGGTGGATACGCCATTACAGGCATACTTCCGCATTAACTCCGAGAACATGGGACAGTTTGAGCGTACGTTAATCATTGTGGATGAAGGTGCACATGTACATTATGTAGAAGGATGTACGGCTCCTGTTTACACAACAAATTCACTTCACAGTGCGGTTGTTGAAATCATCATCAAGAAAGACGCATACTGCCGCTATACAACGATTCAGAACTGGGCGAACAACGTATTTAACCTGGTTACAAAGCGTGCGGTTTGCGAAGCGAACGCAACAATGGAATGGATTGACGGAAACATTGGATCAAAATTAACAATGAAATACCCAGCAGTTATCCTTAAAGGAGAAGGTGCGCGCGGTATGACCCTTTCCATTGCATTAGCAGGTAAAGGGCAGCACCAGGATGCAGGTGCGAAAATGATCCACCTTGCACCAAACACTTCTTCAACGATTGTATCCAAATCGATTTCCAAGCAGGGCGGCAAAGTAACATACCGCGGGATCGTTCACTTCGGCCGTAAAGCGGATGGTGCACGTGCCAACATCGAGTGTGATACGTTAATCATGGATAACCAGTCAACTTCAGATACAATTCCTTACAACGAAATCCTGAATGACAACATCTCTCTTGAGCATGAGGCGAAGGTTTCAAAAGTATCCGAAGAACAGCTATTCTACCTAATGAGCCGCGGAATTTCCGAGGAAGAAGCAACAGAAATGATCGTAATGGGCTTCATCGAGCCATTCACGAAAGAGCTTCCAATGGAATACGCAGTAGAAATGAACCGTCTAATCAAGTTCGAAATGGAAGGTTCTATCGGTTAATAATATAAATTTTTGAAAAATGATTGAACGGCCATGCCGTTCAATCATTTTTTAGTATAAAGAGGTTCCTCCTTTGCAGCGTTGAACTGTGCTAGAAGGCAGCCCTTCACCTTATCTTAGTCCTTCTGCCGATTTCTTAATGTCTTAAATAACCCCAAATAGAATATTAAAAATTCATCTATAATGACTAATCTTAGGCTATAGAACCCCCTGTTCTATCATCGGTATCCGCCAAAAGTCACACAAAAAAACCCCAATAGCTACTGATAAAATTAGAGATTACAATAGTGAATGTAAAATTCTTAATTTTACGAAAATAAACAACTCACAAATTAATCTAATGAAAGCGGGGGTCTTATGGAATTTCATTCACTATTTAAAAAAACAGCAGTATTGGCTTTATCAGCTAGCTTGCTAATGTCGCCGGTCCATTCGGTATTATCAACTGATGCAGCAGCGGCGGAGTATAAGGCGGAGGATATTTTAGCATCTTTAACTGCAGAACAGCGACAAGCATTGCATCAATTGCAATTAAACAATCGTACAGGTCTTCAAGGTTTTACTGAAGAGGATCTAAAATCAAGAGATGAAATATCCGTCATTGTTCAGTTCAAATCAAAGCCTAGTAAAGTGTCCGTTTTAGAAGCAGCTGCAAAAGGCAAAGCATTAAAAAAGGAAGAAGCAGAAGCACAAGTTGAAAAAGAACATAAAAAGTTTAAAGAAGACATCAAAAAATATTTGCCTCAAGAGAACTCCAAAACAAAAAGCCTTTCTAATTCCATCACCCAGACGTACAAAAGAGCATATAACGGTGTAGCGATGAAGCTGCCGGCGGACCAAGTTAGACACCTTTTGGAATCCGATGTCGTACAAGCTGTTTTCAAAAGCCAGACGTTTACTGTGGATCCTATTCAAACAGAGCTTCCATCAGATGTTGAGAGAGAAGTTACTACTTCTGTTGAAAGTATTCCTTATTTGAAGATAGACAAGCTGCATAAGGAAGGCATTACTGGAGAAGGTGTAAAAGTAGCAGTTCTTGATACTGGAATCGATTATAATCACCCTGATTTAAAGGATGCATATTTGGAAGCGACCTATGAAGATTGGAAGAAATCAAATAATCCCGAGTTTTCTCCATATGGAAGCGCATATTACACATCCCATGGCACTCATGTTTCCGGAACAATCACAGGTCAAAATAAAAATGATAGTGAAGTGTCCGTAGTGGGTGTAGCACCGGACGCAGATCTTTATGTATATCGTGTTTTAGGGCCTTATGGTACTGGTACATCTGAAGGGGTTATTGCAGGGATTGAAAAAGCTGTGGAAGATGGAATGGATGTTATGAACCTTTCATTAGGGGCAACCGTTAACGATCCGTATTATCCAACAAGTACAGCAATTAACTATGCGGTATTAAATGGTGTGACAGCAGTTGTTTCTGCCGGAAACTCTGGTCCCGGTGCTCATACAGTAGGCTCTCCTGGTACAGCGGCATTGGCACTTACAGTTGGAGCAAGTGATGTTCCTGTTGAGTTAACTGCGTTTACAGGCAGCATTACAGGAAACTGGTCTACCGAGCTCATCAGCATGGGAAGAAGCTTTGCGGATGAATTCTCATCATTAAATGGGAAATCTCTTGAAATTGTTGATGTCGGTTTAGGGGCTCAGGAAGATTATACAGGCAAGGATGTTGAAGGGAAGATTGCGTTTGTTCAACGAGGGAATTTTGCCCTTAATGAAAAAATCAAATTTGCAAAAGAACATGGTGCGAAAGCAGTTATTTTATATAACAATACAGATGGGCAGCTAGGTATTAATCTAGGGGAATCACCTCAATTTGTTCCGGCGTTCTCGATGACAAAAGCGGCAGGTGAGCAATTAAAAGAGAAAATTGTGCAAGGAAACACAACCTTTACGTTCTCGAATATGAAAGAACTGAAATCTGAAGGAGATAAACTGGCAGATTTCAGTTCAAGAGGGCCTGTAAATAATAACTATGATATCAAACCAGAAGTGGTTGCGCCTGGAGTGAGCGTTCTATCTACTTTCCCTTCATATATGATTGACCCTGAAAATCAGGAAGATTATAAATATGCGTATGCGCGACTTTCAGGAACATCTATGGCTGCACCGCATACAGCAGGGATTGCAGCATTATTATTAGAGGAAAATCCTGACCTTGATCCAGATGATATTAAAACAATTCTGATGAATACAGCGGATCCAATGAATGGCGAATATAGCTTGTATGAGGTTGGGGCTGGCCGAGTAGACCCTTATCAAGCCATCCATGGTGAAATGAAAATGCAAGTGACCGATGAAACGCTTATACCTAATGGCGAAGATTATATGAGGATTTCAAATCCATCGGGTGATATCAGTTTTGGTATTCATTTTGGTGCGGAAGGCAGCAATGTTCATGTGAAAGAAAATAATTTAAGCTTCACAAATAACAGCGACATCACGAAAGAATATGCTGTTTCTGTAGAAGAGAATCCAGCTGAAGGCACAAACAGTTTAAGTGAAAATGGCATAACCGTTAAAACAAACAATAAGATTAAAGTCAAGGCTGGCAAAGAAGTAAAAAGCAAAGTATCTTTAAAGTCGCCGAAGTCTGCAAAAGCCGGTCTATACGAAGGATTCCTAGTACTGACAAATAAAGCGGATGCCTCTGATGTTTATCGAATTCCATTTAATTATAGAGTGACAAAGGATGGGCTAGGTCATTTAGATCTTTTAACACCGTCCATTACACCACCGTACTTAAATCAAGGAAGAACGCATATTGACAACCGCTTAGGTGCTTTAGTTACCTTTAGCTTAAGTTCTCCAGGCGAAAAAATGGATGTCGTTCTGCAAGATGGTAAAACAGGAGAAGATTTAGGGTTAATTGGGACCCTGGATTTAACGAATCGTCCACTGGACACAACACTATTCTTATTTGCTTTTAGAGGAATGTATTATCCATTTACAGGGGACTCCAAACAGCCGATTGCAAAAGAAGTGAGTTATGCAAAGCCTGGCCACTATAAGTTAAACTTTATAACGACAAGCCAATCCGGAAAAGTGACAAAAGAGATGCGAAATCTTTTCATTGATATTGATGATCCGGCTTTTACAAGTTCATTAGATGGGCCTGCCCCGTTCATTGAATACAAACCAGGCCAGCCAACATATCCATTTGAAATTCAAATTAACGATTCACTTGTAGCAGAAATGCAAAGTGCAGGAGTGGACATCGACCAATCTTCAAATTCGGTTATTTATACGTGGGGAGAATGGGGATTCCCTTCAAATCCTGTTCCAATGGATAAGGACGGGAAATGGGTAGAGGAAATTGCAATGGAAGAGTCTATGCCAGCATTGAAATTTACAATGACTGCCCTGGATTCTGCCGGTAATTCACCGCTAACAAAGGAATATTTCTTTGTAAAGGAAGGGACTCCTGTTACGTATGCTAAGAGCGATACTACAAAAGCAAAAACGGGTGAAACGATTAAAGCACAACTATTCTTGGATAATGTGAGCGATGCGAAAGAAATCATTTGGAACATGAAAGAACAATATGGAAAAACTTTGAAATTAGTCGATGCCAAGCTTGCTGATGGAGCTACAGGTAACGGAACTGTATCAGTTAATGGAGATGAGGTAAAGGTTGTCTTTAATGATTCCAGTGTAGCCTTTAATCACACTGCTGTTGTTGATGTTACATTAAAAATTACGGATGAAACATTCCTTATAGGAACTAGAATTAATCCCACAGCTAATGTGGTTAATAGTCAAAATCAAACTAGCAAACTATTAAACGCAGGCTACGCTTTTGAAATTTCTCCGCAATATAATGCCGCATATGGCTATGTATTGCCTGACGGATTCATCAATCCTGCAAATGGTCTTCAGGATAGAAAGGATTGGACAAAGGTTGGGGCATCGCTAAAATTCAAAGAAGCTGCCGGTTTTGTTTTGGATGCTACTTCTTTAATAAAGGATCGGGCTGACTATAGGGTGGAAAAGCTTCCTTTAAGCAAAGATCCATATATTTTAGAAATCAAGGTGCCAGGCCACTTTGAAGTTCACAGCAAACAAAATATTGGGTTTGAATATAAGGGAGAACTTTATGGTATGAATCATTATGTTAATCCGATTCATATTACGGCTGGTGATGTCAATCAGGATAACGTAATTGACGTCCTAGACGCAATTGAAATCCAAAACGCTTGGAAGACAAGCAGCCGTGCAGCTGATATTAATTTCGATAATATTGTAGATGAGAAGGATATCGGCTTTGTTCAAGAGAATTACTTGCTGCAAAATGAATATGTTGAAAATCCTCCTGCTGCAAAAGAAATGCATGACGGCAAAACATTAGAAAGTATTCTGGCGGAGCTGGGAATTTAATAAATACGCGAGGGCTGGAGATGATGCATCTTCGGCCCTTTGGTGTTTAATACTTCCAGTCTGTTTGTTAACAATAGATCACCAAAACCCGTTTGCCAGTTCCAGTAAGCGGGTTTTTAATGTGTGCCAGACATGGGTGCAGTCTTTATAGGTGCAAAGTCTATAATCTTCATAAATAGATCGATATGGATAATGTAAAACGGCAATCTCGTTACATGAAAAAGTGTTCATATTCTAATTAATTTATCTTCTAGTTAGGATTTTATAGGAAATGAATGAAAAAAAAGTGTTGGGTGACAATAATAAGCAGGTGATGAGTTTATGAAAAACATAATTTCTTTCCTTCCAAAGTGGGAACATTTCATAGGTGCTTGTTTAGCTTTTATCATTCCCTATTCGATTTCCAAAGTTTCAAAATGGTTACGATCTATTAAATCTAGTTAAGGATTTAGCACCCCCCTAAAACAAAATTCCACAACTAAAGCAACTTAAAACTTATCCGTTTTAAAAAATATTTCATGTCAGCAGGTGAGGGAGATGAATCGATGGGCTTGGTTGCAAAAAAAGCAAAAACAAACGAAAAATGCTCGTCAACAGGTAAAGATACATGGAACAGATGTATTCTTTTCATCGAGTTTGGATTCTAACCTCGAGCAATTACAAAATATCTTAGGAAATAACCCTGATATCGCGATTCGCAGATTTAAAATTGACTTATATAACGCCAAAGCAGCTGTCGTTTTTATTAAAGGCCTTGCCGATAAAGAGCAAATTCATGAACAAATATTAAAGTCAATCATGTTAGAACTTCAAATGCGAGAATGCTATGTAAAAGAAGACCGGGCCACCGGCTCTCACATCAAAGAAATCATTAAAGACCATGTTGTAACGCTAACGGATGTAGAAGAAAACAACAAGATAGAAGACTGTGTGATGAAGGTTTTGAATGGAGATACGGCATTACTAATTGATAACGTCGATATATCCCTTTTACTTGGAACAAAAAAATGGCCATCGAGACAAATTGAAGAACCAATTACAGAAGCTACTGTAAGGGGGGCAAGAGAAGGGTTTGTCGAAAATATTCTTGTGAATATGTCTTTAATTCGAAAGCGAATTAGAGATCCCCATTTAGTTTTAGAGAAATATACAATCGGACGAAGAAGCCAAACACCGGTTATCGTGGCATATATAAAAGATATTACAAATGACAGCATCATCCAAGAGGCCAAAAAACGATTAGAAAAAATTGATATGGACCAAATACTTGAATCAGGGATTATTGAGCAGTTCATTGAAGATGACTTTTTATCACCGTTTCCACAACTCATAACAACTGAAAGACCGGATAAAGTAGCAAGTGGATTATTAGAAGGACGTGTAGCCATTTTAGTTGATGGAACGCCTTTTGTATTGCTGCTGCCAATCACGATTACATCTATTCTTCAGGGGCCAGAAGACTATTATGAACGGTGGTTTGTTGGTACTCTCATTCGCTTCATGCGGTTTGGAGCAGCGTTTGTCTCTTTATTCGGTCCTTCATTATATGTAGCACTTGTTTCGTATCACCCAGGGTTAATTCCAACTGATTTAGTGATCTCGATTGCAGGAAGCAGGGAAGGAGTCCCCTTTCCAACCATTGTGGAAGCATTATTGATGGAAATCACAATTGAAATACTGCGGGAAGCTGGAGTCAGGCTTCCAAAACCAATTGGACAAACAGTTGGAATTGTAGGAGGGCTTGTTATTGGGGAGGCGGCTGTAACAGCGGGCTTAGTCAGCCCAATGATGGTCATTGTTGTGGCAGTCACGGCAATTTCGTCCTTTTCTTTACCGCAGTATGGGGCGGCAATCGCTATTCGTATATTACGCTTTGGAATGATGCTTTCAGCTGCTGTATTAGGGTTATTTGGAATTATTATGTTTGCGATGGCCATAACGATTCATCTTGTCAAGCTTAAAAGTTTTGGTGTTGACTATACCTCTCCATTTGTTCCATATCAATTTAAGGATTGGAAGGATGCAATACTTCGATTACCATATAGTGTTCTAAAAGAGAGACCTGAAATGTTAAAACCAAAAGACTCCACTCGGATGAAATAAAGGAAGATCATAGTGAATGGTTCAAATGAACAAATTACATCTACACAAGCAACAGTTGCTTTAACCATGACGGTCATTGGTGTTGGGATTGTAACATTACCCCGCGTGAGTGCAGAGGAAGTTCAAACGCCGGATATTTGGATCAGTATGATCATTAGTGGCGGAATCACATTTGTTGCTGCATTTTTTATAACCAAGTTATGTCTTCAATTTAAAGGAATGACGATTTTTCAATTTAGTCCTATATTGGTTGGTAAATGGGCAGGTTTCATTTTTAATCTATTTATCATTAAATATTTTATATTAGTTGGTGGATATCAGGCGCGATCAATGGCTGAAGTGCTTCGCGCTTATTTGTTAGATAAAACTCCGATAGAAGTAGTGATTATCGTATATATCGCTGTAGGGGTGTATATCGTGATTAGCGGCATTTATCCTATTGTAAAATTGCTTCAAATTTACTTTCCGGTTGTTTTGGTATTTATTTTATTTATGCTGGGGCTTAGTGTAACAAATGTTGATTTAAATAATCTTCGCCCGGTCTTAGGTGAAGGGTTTATGCCAGTTGTTAACGGGATTAAGCCCACAGCATTATCTCTTGCTGGAATTGAAAGTTTTCTTATTTTAATCGCTTATATGCAAAGATCGCAGCAAGCTATGAAAGCTGCAGCCGTAGGGTTATTTATCCCCTTATTTATGTATATTTTGATCGTAATAGCTGTTGTTGGCTCATTATCAATAGATGAGGTCAGGCTGTTAACATGGCCGACGATCGAACTGGTCAAATCAATTGAAATGAAATTTCTCCTTTTAGAAAGGTTTGAAAGCTTTTTTATCATCCTTTGGGTGATTACAACGTTTACATCCTTTATTATGAATTTTTATTTTGCTAGTTTAGGTTTGAGTCAAGTTTTTAAGAAAGCGTACAAACCTTTTGTGTATGGTCTTATACCATTCATTTATCTATGTGCGATGTATCCAGAAGATATAAATGGAGTTTTTACATTAGGTGACTATATTGGCAACTTGGCCATCATAATTACAGGAATTATCCCCGTCTTTTTTTTAATCATTGCCTTCATAAGGAGGAAACGAAATGCGAAGAATTAAAAAAAGCATCTTGATATGCTGCTGCATCTCGATTCTTTTTATGGGAGGGTGTTGGGATCGCGTTGATATTGAAGATATAGGTCTGGCTTGTGGTGTCGGAGTGGATTATCAAGAATATTCAACAAAACGCATAACTCCTGAATTTACAATTCAATTTGTTGTACCTAAAGTATTGGCTGGGGAGAATGGAGGCGGCGGGAGTCAAGCAGAGCCATTTCAAAACTTAACAATGGAGGAATCCTCTTTATTTGAAGCGGGCCGTGAAGCTTCCACGGTTACAAGTCGCAGTCCGAATTATGCCCATTTAAAAGTATTGGTAATTAGTAAGGAAGCGGCACAATCCATTAATTTGCTCCAATTATTGAATTTTTTCTTTCGCGACCATGAAATAAGACGGACAGTTCATGTATTGATCTCAGAGGAGAAAGCAAGCAAAATATTAAGCATAAAAGGAACAAAGGATCCGGTACCTGCTTTAAAGCTATTGGCTATAACAGAAAATATGGAAACAAAAACGGCAAAAATGCCCCCAAAATTATCCTTAGGAGATTTCTCGGAAAAAATGTCGGCCAGTTCAAGTTTTTTGGTTCAGAAAGTACAAAAATTTAAAGATGGAGTTCAAATCATTGGAGCAGCAGTTATCAAAGGGAATACACAGAAAATGATTGGGGAGCTTAATGAAGATGAAACCTTTGGCATTAATTGTATTACAGGTGAAGCTAAAGCTGGTGCCGTAACAGGAGTTGATAAGGAAACGGACAAAATCATTTCATATGAAATTGATCACTTAAAAAGTTCTATTAAGCCTAAGGTAAATGGAGAGGACATTTCGTATACAGTAAACATTAATACTGAAGGGCGATTATCTGAAGATTGGATTCCAAACAGTGATGCTTTTAATGAGAAGTTTATCCGGAATGCAGAAAAGCAAGTTGAAAGAGAATTTATGAGATTAATGGAAGCAGGATTAGCCAAGACCCAAAAAGAATTAAAAGTAGATGTCGCTGGATTTGGAGAGAGTTTACGAATCAATCAACCGAAAGTGTGGAAAAAAGTAAAAAAAAATTGGGAGGAACGTTTTCCTGAAGCATCAATTGATATTAACGTGAAAGTTAAGATTAGACAATTCCAGACTCAAGGCAGAAAAATGAATTAATCGGAATAATAAAAGTAGTGCAATAGCAGCAAAACGCTCAACAAGCTTATACCTTTTCCTTTTAAATCTATAAGAGATGGCACCTGCACAATATAGGGTAAAATCAGCGGAGTAACAAAATAAGAATATTTTTTAACCACAGGACGCTTTCTTCGAATTAAGGAGAAAGCGTCTTGTTTTATAAAGGGCAAGACCGTGGAATTCTTTATCATTAATACTTAGCTAATCGTTTGTTATTTTAAAGGAAGGTTAGAAAAGTGATATTTTAAATCCTATGATAAACTGATTAAAAATCTTGGAAATTTAAACGTTTTATAACTTATAATCATATAGAGTTCCAGTTTTGAAATTTCCGTTAAAAGTAAGAGTGAAGTAAAAAAACGGAGGTGTAACCATGATTATCATTGGCGTTACAGGGTGGGGCGACCATGATAGCTTATATACGGGCAATATTTCGCAGAGAGATAAATTAAAGGAGTATGCAGGCCATTTTCCGACGGTTGAGGTGGACTCTGCTTTTTATGCGGTGCAGCCAAAAAGGAACTCCTCCAAGTGGGTAAAAGAAACCCCAGCATCCTTTCAATTCATAGTAAAAGCTTATCAGGGCGTGACAGGCCATCAAAGGGGAGAAATCCCCTTTGATAGTAAAGAAGAGATGTTTGACGCTTTTAAAGACTCTTTGGAGCCATATATCGAAGCGGGAAAGCTCGCCATGGTGCTGTTTCAGTTCCCGCCCTGGTTTGACTGCAAAAAGGCAAATGTAGATTACCTGCGCTGGTGTAAAGAACAAATGGGGGATATTCCATGCGCGCTTGAATTCAGGAACCAATCCTGGTTCAGGCCTGAATTTAAGGAAAGCACCTTGCATTTTATGAAAGAGGAAGGCTGGATTCACAGCATTTGCGATGAGCCGCAAGCAGGCGAGGGCTCTGTTCCAACCGTTTTGGAAACGACCAGCCCTCATAAAGTGCTTGTTCGCTTCCATGGCCGCAACTTCCATGGGTGGCAAAAGAAAAATGGGGATAACTGGCGCGAAGTCCGCTATCTTTACCGCTACAACGAAAAGGAACTTACCGAATGGGCGGCCCATTTAAGGGAGCTTGAGAAGACCTGCCAAAACGTCTTTGTCGTATTCAACAACAACTCTGGCGGAGATGCGGCAGACAATGCAAAGCAAATGATTGATTTACTAAATATCGAATACGAACAACTCGCTCCAAGACAGCTCGATTTATTTTAAAAGGTACCAGGTACCTATACCACTTAAGCCAACTGGTATAGGTACCTGGTACTTTTCGCTTTTTAAATACACGCTTTTCCTTGTCCGCACATATTGTGTAATGGAAAAGGGAAAGGAGTGGCGGAAAAATTGATTGATTTGAAACCGATTGATATAGATGGCCATACTTTTTTAAGTGTTTCGGTGCAATTGCCGAAAACGAACTTACTAGTTGTAACCAATGATAAGGGATATATAATGTGCGGTGCGCTGGATGTCGGATTGCTTAATGAAAAGCTGAAGGACCGTAAAGTCATAGCAGGCAGGGCAGTTGGTGTTAAAACAATTGAGCAGCTGTTAAATGCACCTCTCGAGTCTGTCACTTACGAAGCCGAGGAGCTTGGCATCCATAAAGGAACGATTGGAAGGGAAGCTCTTCTGAAAATGCTGTAAAGGCATGCCTTATAAGGGCTGCCTTTTTTCCATTTCATTTTCATTATATCCCTACCACCTTTCCAACCGAACCGTGAAAATTTTGTCGCATAATGTAAATAAACCTTATATAGACCCGATATGATAAAAAAGGGTGCAATTTCAAAAATGGAAACAGGAGAAACATATGAGATTAGCTGCAACAGAAACGATTGAAGCTGGCAGTGTTTTGGCCAAGGCTATATATAATGATAAAGGGCAGGTTCTCTTGAATGAAGGGGTAGAGCTGGCAGAAAGGCTGATTAGAAGGCTGCAGGAAATGGGCATCACTTACATCTATATCAGAGATCACCGCACCGGGGATATTCAATACAAAGATCCTTTGCCGTCCCATATGCGCAAGGAGGCCATTCAAACGATTGAATCCGTTTTCCGCCAAGTGGAGGAAGACAGGAATTTAACAAGCTCCTTAGTGATTGAAAAAGCTTCTAAGCGTTTCTCTGAATTAATTCGCCAGCTGCTTGGAGAGATAAGAGGAAACAAAGAGCTGCTGACGATTCTTTCTGATGTTTATACATATGACCACTATATCTTTACTCATTCCCTTAATGTCACTCTCTATTCACTGGCAATCGGAATGGAGATGAAAATGGAGCCCAAGGAGCTGGAAACTCTGGGAATGGGGGCTATCTTGCATGATGTTGGAAAAATGAAGATTCCTGCCGATATTTTGCTGAAGCCAGGAAGATTAACGGCAGAGGAGTTCGATGAAATAAAAAAGCATCCGGAAGAGGGCTTTAATATCTTAAGAGGCGTCCAGACAATCCCGCTGATTGTTGCCCATTGTGCATTTCAGCATCACGAACGGCTTAATGGTTCGGGCTATCCGAGAGGACTGCAGGGGGAACAGATCCATGACTATGGGAAGATCATTGCAGTCGCTGATGTATTTGATGCGGTAACCTCCAATCGAATATACAGGCAGGCAATGCTTCCGCATGAGGGACTGGAAATTTTATATGCTGGAGCGGGAACCCTTTATGAGACAAAACTTATTGAAGCTTTCCGACAGGCAGTTGCGATTTATCCTGTTGGCATAACCGTTGAATTAAGTGATGGAAGAAAGGGAGTTGTCTGCAGGCAGAATGCAGGGCTCAGCGATAGGCCGGTTATTCGGATACTGGAAGAAAACGGAATAGAAGCCAATCCGTATGAAGCAGATTTACGGACTGAGCTGAATGCCGTTATCATAGGCTGTGACATTACTTTTGTAAAACAATGAACGATTTTGGATTAGTTCCCTCCTTTACAGCATACATATAGCTTGTAAAGGGGGGATTTGTTTTGGCAAAATTTCGCGGCCGGCTGCCCCGGAAAGGTCCGTTGCCGTTTCGGTATGTTTTTCTGCTGACCTTCGTCTTTTTTGTTTTTTCAACAGCTGCCGGCCTATGGATTATCAATGAAGGACTTAAACCCACACTTATGAGTTATGCCGATTCTCAAACAAGAAAAATCGCATCGTTGGTTATCAACAATGCGATCAATAAAAAAATCACAAATGTCATGGATTTGGAAGACATGTTTGAAGCAAGCGAAAGCGGTGTCGTCAGCATAAATGTTGAAAAACTGAACAGGGTAAAGGCCGAAGTGACCGAACTTGTTCAGGATAATATTAAAAAAGCGGAAAAAGGAGATCTCGATGCGTTAGAATCGTTTACAGATGTTGAGATTAATACAGAACAAAAGCAGAGTTCAAATGGCATTGTCTATTATGTGCCTCTTGGGCAGGCGACCAATAATGCGCTTCTCGGGAACCTGGGGCCAAGGATTCCCGTCAAGTTCAATGCAGTTGGTTCCGTTACGTCCAACTTCATTACCGAAACAAAGGACCACGGCATCAATAATGTTGAAGTGAAGGTTCTGGTCAGGTTGGATGTTCAGGTTCAAATCATTATCCCTTTTGCGACCAAAATCATTACCGTCCAGGAAGATGTGCTTGCAGCGTATGGCATATACCCTGGAAAGGTTCCTCAATTCTATAATGGCGGCGGAGGAACATCGCCTTCCATAGAAATTCCTGCAGGTCAATAAAGGCTTGCAAGAAGATTCACAGTTTGCTATACTTATATATACAATTGTATAAAAACCTTATCATATCCGATGGGGTAGAGGAGCAGGATTCAAGAGTAAGCTGTGTGAGGATGACAACCGTGACCGCAGCTGAAAGGGAATTTTGCCGAAGCAGAATAAATGGGTCAGCGTTTATTCCGCTGGGGTTACTTCGAATAGGAGTAACACTGTCATTATGAGGGGAAGGTATGAATATACTTTGTCAAAGCCTTCATAATGGGGAGCTACAGATCGTGATGGAGAAACTAATTACTTCAAAAGAGTAATGATAGATTTTTCTCTATCGTTACTCTTTTTTTATTTTCGCTCTGTCATCATCCATGTTGTTCCCCCTACGAAAAGCGAAAGGCGCCCGCCTGAGATGAACGCAGACTAAAATCGCCACATCCTGTGGCAACGTCTGCATGACCCGCATCCTCCCAAAAGCTGCCACTTTTGGTCGTGCGATGAATAGGCTGACGAAGCCTTCCTTATCCTGCGGGCCTCAAGCATAAGACAAGCCGGCATGAAGGTTGTTCTTTAACCTTCTTGACGGATTGAAGAAATGTTGAGGCGACTGCCCAGGGACGACAAGCATAAGACGGTCCCTGTAAGAAGGTGTTTTTTCCTTCTGGAAGGGAACGGCTTATGACCTCGAGTCCCTAGGAGCCGAAACTAGACACGCTTATGACCTCGAGCCGATGGCGCCTGTAGCTGGACACCAATCAAATTTCAGAGGAGGACAAGTAATGGCAAACACGATTTTTTCCCTGCTGCCGCCGCTGGTAGCCATCGCAATGGTAATCCTGACAAGGCGCGTACTGCTGTCTTTGGGAGTAGGGATCGTAACAGCAGCCCTTTTGCTGGCTGAATTCAGCATTACAGAAACATTTAGCATTATTTTTGATGCAGTAAAAGGAATTTTCGTTTCAGACGGAGAGCTGAACACCTGGAATGTATATATTATTTTATTCTTGCTTGTATTAGGAGTTATTACTGCATTTATATCTATTTCGGGCGGAAGCCGGGCATTTGGCGAATGGGCCATGAAGCGGGTAAAAACCCGTGCAGGTGCACAGATTGTCGGAGCTGTTTTAGGTATTATCATTTTTATTGACGACTATTTTAATGCTCTGGCAGTTGGGCAGATTTCACGTCCGATTACTGACCGCCAGCATGTATCCCGCGCGAAACTGGCATACTTGATTGATTCCACTTCAGCACCTGTTTGTGTGGTTTCGCCGGTCTCAAGCTGGGGAGCATACATCATTGCATTAATTGGCACTATCCTTGCTGCCCATAATGTAACAGAGTTTACTGCATTCTCGGCATTCATCCAGATGATTCCGATGAATCTGTATGTATGGTCTACTTTGGCTATTGTGTTTATTGTGGCATTAAGGAAAGTAGAAATTGGGCCTATGAAAGTTCATGAAAAGCGTGCAGTGGAAGAAGGATTAGTCATGGATCCTGACAAGCCTGCACCTGGTGAACTGAAAGATGATCTTCCAACAAGCTCAAAAGGTTCTGTAGGCGATCTTGTATGGCCGATTGTGGCTCTTGTCATCGGTACTGTTGGGGCAATGCTCTGGACAGGGTCCCAAGCGGTTGAAGGTAACGCAACGATCCTGCAAATCTTTGAAAACACAGATGTTTCGAAATCACTAATCCTTGGCGGGCTGATTGGCTTATTTGTCACAATGGCCTTATTCCTGCGCCAGGCCTTTGTTTTAAAAGGCATTAGCTCAAATGTCTTTGGAAAAGGGGTATGGGAAGGAATTAAATCCATGCTGCCTGCCGTTTATATCTTATTATTTGCATGGGCGATCGTTGACTTGATTGGCCGTCTGGAAACAGGAAAGTATTTAGCCGGGATCGTAGAAAGTTCAAACATGAGTACTTCCTGGCTTCCGGTTATTCTATTTATCATTGCCGGAATCATGGCATTCAGTACAGGAACTTCATGGGGATCCTTTGGCATCCTGCTTCCGATTGCAGGAGATATTGCCGCTGCAACAGACATTAATCTATTGCTGCCGGCAATGGCAGCAGTACTTGCAGGAGCAGTATTTGGAGACCATTGTTCACCTATCTCTGATACAACCATTCTTTCCTCAACAGGGGCAGGATGTAACCATATTGACCATGTGATGACGCAACTGCCATATGCTTTGATCTCGGCAGGCATCGCGTCGATCGGATACCTGATTATTGGTTTTACAGGAAGCACCATTTTCGCATTGCTGACTGTTGCAGTCCTTGTAATTGCCTTTGCACTAATAGCAGGCAATAAGAAAGATGGCATGATGCAAGAAAAGACAGCAAGCTAAACCTTTATACTGATGAATAAGGCTTTCTCTTTGTGAGAGAGCCTTTTTTTATTTAAGTACAGATCAAGCATGAATCTTATTCCCTTTTCCACATAAAAGGGGGCTCCTTATGGAGACCCCTTCAACTCTATTACCATTTATCGTTATCTTTTCTATTAACCGGACGGTCCATATCTTTTTCATCAGATACGTACTCACGGCCGCCATCTAGATGAACTTCTTCTTTTTTAAGATTCTCCGTTACCTGCTGTGTTTCCTGTACTTCACGCTTGCCGACAACTACTTCATCGGTAACAACAGGCTTTTTGGAAACTTCCACTCGTTCTTCTGTGATTGGTATGCGGATTGTTTCATCTTCCCCAATTGGTGAAGTGCTTGCTGCAGTCGGATCATCCACTTTTCTTCTTTCTACATATACTTCTTCATGCTCAACCGGCACATTGACGGTTTTTTGTTCTTCCACAACATCCTTATGAACCTCAACTTCTCCAGCTTGAACACGATCCTTTGTCACATCCATCTGTTCTTCACGAAGCTTTAATGATTGTTCTTCATCTTCAGTTAAACCGTTGCGCTGGTCATAACCATCAGTGTAAGTGCTATTCATTCTGGCTTCAGTTGTTCCTCCTGTAAAACCTGTTGCGGTATCAATTCTGTCACTATATAAGATGATTTTTCCTTCATTCACATATGTTTCGTATTTGCTGGCTTCATCATCAGACATGCCCAGCTCTCTAAATTTTTCCACTGTAGAACCTTGATTTGTGCTACCATCATCAAACCATGATGTTAAACTGTTTAAGAATCCTGCACTTTCACTGCTGTCTCTATCCTTTGTTTCGAAGGTCTCTGCATGAACACCTGTTTTATCTTCAAGAGATGAATCAAGATGTTCTGTTTGAGCGATGATGGATAAGTCCTGAACAGGGTATCCGTCATTCTGCAGTTCCTGAATGGCATCTACTACTTCTCGCTGTGAATTATAAACTCCGATAATATTGGCATCCATTATTAAAAACCTCCTATAAATAAAGTTGCGCTTTAAGCTTTAATGTTAAAGTGAAGCACATTGATTTTATTCCCGGGTCTTGACAAAGCAAACAAGTTCAATACTGGGAACTTGTCCAAAATTTTCATTATGCACTAGTAAGTGGTAACTAAAACCACAATTTGAATTTTCTGAATAATTAATGAAAGTTTTTGGGTTGCGAGAATAAAGTTTATTAAGGGAGGTGTGGACAAAATGATAAAAACCAAATAGATTAACCCTAGATAAAATAGATCCTGGTGCAGGGGTTTTAGTTGAAAATTAAAATAGAAAAATACTAATTTTGAATGAGCTTTTACTTTAGTATAGTGTTCGGTTAAAGGATTTTGAAAAATATTATTATTGCCAAAATAATGTTTTGACAGAATTTAAAAAAGTAGCTATACTAGTTTATGTTAGATAGAATTATCTGAAAATATAAAAAGTTCCCATTGTTCTTTTCAATTGGGAGAAAAGTAATTTATTTACAGGGGGTAGAAAATACTATGGATAATCGTCCACAGTGGGGTACAAGGGCAGGCTTTATTTTAGCTGCTGTAGGTTCGGCTGTCGGCTTGGGAAACATTTGGCGATTCCCGGCAGTAGCCTATGAAAATGGAGGAGGAGCGTTCTTCTTTCCTTATTTATTTGCATTATTGACAGCAGGGATTCCTTTGCTGGTCATGGAATTCACAATCGGCCATAAATATCGCGGATCTGCACCGCTGTCTTACGCCAGATTAAGCAAAAAATATGAGTGGCTTGGCTGGTGGCAGGTTGCAGTATCATTTGTCATTTCCACTTATTATGCAGTTATTATTGCTTGGGCTATGTCTTTCGCAGGTTTTTCATTCAGCCTGAAATGGGGAGATGATCCTGAAGGATTCTTATTCGGAAGCTACTTAAACCTAGCTGAAGCTCCCGGCCAGGTTGGATCCATTGTTCCAGGCGTATTTATTCCATTGATTATTGTTTGGGTCATAACACTTGGCGTTCTATTCAAAGGTGTTAAAAAAGGTATTGAAATTGCGAACAAAATCTTTATTCCTGCACTTGTTGTATTATTCTTAATTATAGTTGTTCGCGCCCTTACATTGGAAGGTGCTGCACAGGGACTTGATGCTTTCTTCAAGCCTGACTGGAGCCAAATTGCGAACCCAAAAGTTTGGGTAGCGGCATATGGACAGATCTTCTTTAGTTTATCCATTGCCTTTGCAATAATGGTAACTTACTCAAGCTACCTGCCAAAGAAAACTGATATTACAAACAACGCCTTTATAACAGGATTTGCTAACTCAGGATTTGAGTTGCTTGCTGGTATCGGAGTATTTGCTGCTCTAGGATTTATGGCAAATCAAGCTGGAGTCCCAGTCAGTGAAGTTGTATCTGCCGGTGTAGGTTTGGCATTCGTTGTCTTCCCGCAGATCATCAATGAATTCCCTGCGTTAAATGGCCTTTTCGGCTCACTATTCTTCATCTGTTTAGTGCTTGCAGGATTGTCTTCTTTAATTTCAATCGTGGAAACCTTTGTTGCTGGAGTTCAGGACAAATTCAAGGTTTCCCGTACAAAAGCGGTTTTATACGGTGGAGGATTATCTGCCGTTATCTCGATCTTGTTTGCCACTCAGGGCGGTTTATACTTCCTTGATGCAGCCGATTATTTCATCAACCAATTCGGTGTTGCGCTTGCAGGCCTGGTTGAAGTTGTGATTGTAGCTTGGGTACTAAAAGAGCTTAAGAATCTTCAAAACCATGCAGACAGCATGTCTGATATCCGCCTTGGCGGCTGGTGGAGAGTGTGCTTGGGCATCATTACTCCAGTAGTTTTAGGTTATATGATGGTTCAAAACATCATTACTAACATTAAAGACAATTATGAAGGATATCCTACTAGCTTCCTGCTATATTCCGGCTGGGGAGTAGCAATCGGAGCGATTGTCCTTGGGTTTGTCTTCATGTCCATCAAATGGCAGAAAAATACGCTCGATATGCCTGAAAAGAAGGAGGTATCTCAATAATGTCCGGTAGCGCGATTACAATGATGGTGATTGGGATGCTCATTATTTGGGGCGGCCTAGCAGCAAGCGTTATGAACGCAGTTTCAAAAGCAAAAAAGGCAAAATAATTTAAAGATTAGGACTGTCCCTGTTGAAGAGGCAGTCCTTTTTAGTTTGTATTCTAATTTTTCCTCGCTTTTATCCGATCTTGCCTTTCCCAAAGTCTTAAGTGAGGATATGGATCATAGGACCATTCAGTATAACCGTTATCCTTATATATGCCGTAATGAAGGTGGGGAGGGAATTTTCCTGAAGTACCAGGCGGGCCATAGCCTGAACTTCCAACTCCGCCGATTAGCATTCCGGGCTCAACAATTTGGCCAAGCTTTAGGTCCTTGGCAAATCCGCTTAAGTGGGCGAAGTAATGATAGTTGTTATTTATATCGCGAATGCCGATTCGCCATCCTCCATATTTATTCCAGCCCTTCATTTCAACAATGCCATAGGATGTGGCCCTGACAGGCACTCCATAATCAGCAAAAATATCGGTTCCCTCATGTATTCTTCTTCCACCCCAGCCCCTTGCGTCCCCCCAGGTATTCCTGTAACTGTAATTGCTTCTTAGAGGAACGGGAAAAGCGTGGTCATCGAGGTTAAGGCGTCCAAAGTGCTTATACACTTGTGCTTTTCCGATGATGATGCCCACCGTTTTATCGCGTTTATAATAATTCCATAATCCGATTTTTAAATTGTCATGATCTGTACCATAGGCTAGAAGGAAATTTGCAAAGGAATGAAGTACATCTTCATCGCTTTTCAGGCTTGCTTTTCCGTCCCCATCCCCATCGATTCCCATTCCATCGAAAAATTGAATAGATGTGGGATTCTCATCATTTGAATCCGGATTTAATATCCCAGCCCATTCTTCAGGCTTAAAATAAATTCCGGTAATGCCATCGGCTTTGGGAATATCCCTTCTGGACTGCCTGACATTCCGCTCGTACTGGTCAATTCCGGCAAGGTAATACCAGGGAATATTCGTGACGGCTTCCACTTTTTTATATAGCTCCATCCTTTGCTTATATTGATCAGACTGATTTTCCTGAGCGCTTACTGTACACATAGAAGTCAGAAATAACGATAAGGCCGCAGCAGCGGTTATTAATATCCGCACGGAAATCCTCCCTTCTTTTCTTGTCTGCCTATCGCGTCTAACGGGCAGCAGTTAAGCTATTGCCCGTATAGGCCCTGATTAGGAACTCAGGCTAACGGGCGCCATAAATTGTGGCAACGCCTGAGTTACCCGCATCGCGCGGGACGTAACTAACACTCCTTAAAAAACCACTGAGTGAAGCTTTACTTAATATAGTTTGTGAGTAATGGTAAATTTAATTAATATCAATTAATGGTAATACCAATATCTTCGGCTTGTCCTCTTTAATTCATTATGATAAAGTGGCATCAGGTGAAGCCTAATCAGCTTAGTCGGAATTTTTTATGACTGGCTTTTTTAATACGTCTAGCTTCGGCGCATGATAACTGCGCTTACGATTTTCTAAGGAGTGGGAAAATGAGCAAAAAAGAAGAGTACTTGCGCAAGCCCGAATGGCTGAAAATAAAATTGAATACGAACGAAAATTATAATGGCCTTAAAAAGATGATGAGAGAGAAAAATTTACATACTGTATGCGAAGAGGCCAAATGCCCAAATATCCACGAATGCTGGGCAGTAAGAAGAACGGCAACATTTATGATTCTCGGGGATGTTTGTACGCGTGCCTGCCGCTTCTGTGCGGTTAAAACTGGCCTGCCAACAGAATTGGATCTTCAGGAGCCGGAACGTGTAGCAGATTCAGTTGCGCTGATGAACCTAAAGCATGCTGTTGTAACTGCAGTGGCACGAGACGACCTAAAAGACGGCGGCGCAGCTGTTTTTGCGGAAACAGTCCGTGCAATCAGAAGAAAAAGCCCGTTCACAACGATTGAAGTATTGCCATCTGATATGGGCGGTGTTTATGAAAACCTTAAGACATTAATGGATGCCCGTCCTGATATTCTTAACCACAATATTGAAACCGTTGAACGTCTTACTCCAAGAGTTAGAGCACGTGCAAAATACAAGCGTTCTCTTGAGTTTTTAAAGCGTGCCAAAGAAATGCAGCCTGATATCCCAACAAAGTCCAGCTTAATGATTGGCCTTGGCGAAACAAAAGAGGAAATTATTGCAGTCATGGATGACCTTCGTGCCCATGACGTTGATATTATGACAATTGGCCAATATCTGCAGCCGTCCAAGAAGCATATAAAAGTTGTGAAATATTATACTCCAGAAGAGTTCCAGGAGCTCAGAGAAATTGCCATGAGCAAAGGCTTTAGCCACTGTGAAGCTGGGCCGCTTGTGCGTTCTTCTTACCATGCAGACGAGCAGGTAAATGCCGCTTCCAAACAGAAGCAGCTAATGGGGGAACAAGAAATCAAGGAAGCTTAATAAAATAAAAAAGAGTTCAGCGCCATATCGCTGGACTCTTTTTCGTTTGAAAACATGCAACTTTAACGGTTTCCTGCTTTTTGGAGGGATTCGCTTACATCATCTTTATCCATATCGTCATTTCGTTCTCCTTGCATTTCACCGTTTTCATTTTCGCTTTCGCTCATTTTTTCTCCCTGAGGGGATTTGAGCATTTGCTTGATTAATTGTTCTACGCCATGATCTGCATTACGGCCGTCTGAGTCAACAGTGGCGAAATTCTCCACGTTTTTTCTTAAAGAAGTATTATCACTCACATAAACATGATACCATCTAGGTACAACAGACATTGCCATCTTTTTAACCTGGTCTGCGGTTTGATTACGATTTTCTGAATCTGTATTGTAGACAATTAAGACTTCTTCATCTGTAACAAGGGTAGATATATCATCTACATTTGGAATTTCAGTACAATATTTACCAATTATATCAGCAACTTGTTCACGGTCAATTGCTGCATAATGGTCAGCGGAAACATTGTCCCCCATAATTGGGCTTTTTTGATGGCGAACATACCCGAAGTCTTCGCCTGCATTGTTTCGTCCATTTCTGCCGTTGCCCATATCCCGGTTATATAATTCTGCACGCTGGTCGTTGACGTTAATGGTGTTGCCGCTTTCTTCGTAAATATCTTCTCTTGCAGCATTGTTTTGGCATGCTGTCAGTGCAGCGATACCGCAAATTCCAAGAATGATTAGTGATTTTTTCACTATAAACACCTCCTCATCTATAGAATTGCCACCAGCAAATTTTTTTCTCTTAGTAATTGATGGGGAATCAGTTATAATTTAAGTAGGACATTCAGAATCAGTTTTCATATATCGTTACTTTTCAATATAATATTGATACATAAGCAGTTAAGTTGAGGTGAAAAAGATGGTTTGCATTAATAATATTTGTTATGAAGTAATCGAGGAAGAGCGGGACGGTTTTAATGAGGAAGCGTTTCGCGGGAGATATAGTGAAATTCTATCCAGATATGATTACATTGTTGGGGACTGGGGATATGGACAGCTTCGTCTCCGCGGTTTTTTTGACGACCAGAATCAGAAAGCATCCTTTGATACAAAAATCAGCACATTAACAGAATATCTGTACGAGTTCTGTAACTTTGGGTGTGCCTATTTTGTTGTTAAGAAGGTAAAAAGCTAAAAAAGGGCTCGGGTGAAACCCGGCCCTTATCCTTTGTCTGATTGTTAAGTCTCTGTATATGGCGGTTCTTCGTTTTTATCGGGATCATCATGGGGAGGATGCGCCCCGTCCATCTGTCGCGGCAGGTTTTGGTGAAGGGACTTGAATTCATAATTGAACGCACTGTAATAACGCTGCCCTTCACGCCAAGGAGTGCTTTTATTTTCTACAGGTTCATCCGCATTCCTGGGAGCGCCATAGGGTCCTTCCGGCAGGTCTTCAGGAATGAGGAAGTTCCTTTGCGTTTCCACATTTGAAAAGTCTGTATAGGTCCTTCTTTCTTTATCGTCCATGCTATTCACTCCTTAAGAAGTATCTGGATGGAGACTTTTAATACAAATTGAAAAAAGGAGAACCCATTATACAAGGGTTCTCCTTTAGTATTTGTTGATTATTTAATATTAAACAAGTTCCATCAGAAATGACCGCAGTTCTTCGGCATCTTCTTCTGAAAGCTGGAATACATGTTCAAGGTAGCCTTCTTCCTTCAAATCATCTTCCCCGATGATCGCGAAGCGGCTTCCCTGAATATCAAGCACCAATTGTTTGCCATAATAACGATCAGATCGAATAATGGCGAGATCGAATCGCTGATTTTCACCCATAAAGCTGACAAACCGGGTTTTTGTATTTTCCAGGTCATCGTATAAGAAAAAACGTTCAGCCATATTTGCACTCTCCTCTTTGTGAATAATATAATAGGGCGCCATGCAGCCACGGTATTTATGACATCACCAGGTGTGGCTTATGCTCAAGATGATGGTGGGCCGTTATGTAGCGGACGGTCTTGGTTTTGGAACGCATAACAATAGAGTGGGTTTCAACTAAGTCACCGCCAAGAAAGCGAACCCCATCAAGCAGCTCCCCGCTTGAAACGCCTGTTGCAGCAAAAATGGCGTCATCTCCAGAAACAAGGTCGTTAAGGAACAGAAGCTGTCGCGGGTCCTTTAGGCCCATCCCGATGCATCGTTCTTCTTCTGCTTTTGTATAAGGGACGAGACGTGCCTGCATATCTCCGCCAAGCGCTTTTAAAGCGGCAGCCGAGATTACCCCTTCAGGAGCGCCGCCAATCCCGACGAATAGATCAATCCCTGTGTGAGGCAGTGCAGTCGCAATCGCGGCACCCACATCACCATCGCCAAATAATTTAACGCGGGAGCCTTTAGCCCGGATTCTTTCAATTAAATCTTCGTGGCGGTCCCGCTCTTGAATAATAACAGTCAGATCCTGGACACGCTTATTATTTGCTTCGGCTACAATGTCAATGGTCTTTTCGATTGGATCAAGTAAACTCACTTTCCCGGCAGCATTTTTTCCAACAGCGATCTTTTCCATATACATATCAGGGGCGTGCAGCAGTGTGCCTCTATCAGCTACAGCGATAACTGCCATGGCGTTGTTGTGCCCTTTTGCCACAATGCTTGTACCCTCCAAAGGATCAACAGCTATATCTACCTTGGGTCCCATACCTGTACCAAGCTTCTCACCAATATAAAGCATTGGTGCCTCGTCAAGTTCTCCCTCTCCAATAACGACAATGCCGTCCATATTGACTGAATCAAACATTCCGCGCATGGCGGCTGTTGCAGCGCCGTCTGCTTCGTTCTTTTTCCCTCTGCCCATCCATTGCGCAGATGCAAGTGCGGCAGCTTCTGTAACACGGACAATCTCTAAAGCCAGCTCACGTTCCACCAGGTTTCCCTCCCGTTAGCAATACTCTATCTAATTTTTGTAAAATTAAAGCCGTATAGGCTAATGCGCTTACATAATACTTGCATCAGCATGCAGCTTCTGTTTCCTATACTATCTTATCAGAATTATCCCTAATACTGAATGTCATTCCGGCAAATTCGACAAAATTCCAGCTCGTCCATATTTCTATAATAGGAAAAAATACTCAATTCGAAATATTGTGATACAATAGGAAGCATAGGGATTAGCTATGAACTGGAGCTGAGTGTTTTTGAAAAAACAATCGAACAGATCACAAAAACAAGCTGCCTCCAGGATATTTTTATAAACTTTACCCCCATCACAATTGGCCGTGCACGGTTTGTCAGGGATATAAAAAAGATGCTGGCCAAAAATAAAAATATCTTTCCCAGCCGGATTACTCTTGTAATTACAGAGCGGGATTCCATTGAAGGGATGGAAAACTTTATATACAATATAAAGGTACTAAGAACTTTGGGATTTCGGGTGGCTGTGGATGACACTGGCGCAGGATACGCCAGTTTGCATTCCATTAGTGAGATTATGCCGGACATTATTAAAATCGACCGTTCCGTCATTCAGGGCATTGATACAAACACAGTGAAAGAATCCATGCTGAAGGGCCTCCTTTTAGTAGCTAAAGAAGCGGGTTCTTTAGTTGTTGCCGAGGGAATAGAAAGTGAAGGGGAAGCATCTGTACTCTTCAGAAACAAAGTCGATTTAGCGCAAGGTTATTACTACGCTCGGCCAGATACTTTAAATAAGAGCCTGAAATCTTCATAGGAGGAAGGAAGCATTATGTATTTCGTAGACAGGGAAAAAATAGAAGACACGCTTAATTACTTGGAACAGCAAATCTCCCTTTTTGAAGAAGTGAAGGAGTGGACATCCCCTATTGAAAAGGCCGCACTGGAACGCATCGCCCAAATTATAATCGAAGCCATCCTTGATACAGGAAATGCGATGATTGACGGCTTTATCATGAGGGATCCAGGCAGCTACGAAGATATTGTAGACATTCTTGACGATGAAAAAGTAATCAGCAAAGAGATGAGCGAAAGCTTTAAAGAAGTGATTACATACCGTAAAATGCTTGTACAAAGTTATACAAAGGTTAATCATGAGGAAGTTAAGGCGGCATTCAGCAAACATTTGCTGATGCTGAAGGAATTTCCGGGCCGTGTAAGAGAGTATTTAATGAATGAATTAGGGCCTGTTTCTGCATTTAAACCGCAATAAGACCGGAGCAATCCGGTCTTTTTTTTCTAACTGGACTGATTAAAATATAAATAATTGTGATGGTTTGCAGTTATAAGCTAATATATAAGGAAGGACGGTGAATTTCATGCTTGTTGGAGCAAAATCTACTAAAGATCTTATCCTGCGATTCATTAAGACATCCGGAAGATTGTCCATTATTGAACTGGCAAGCGAATTAGGGATATCCGAAATGGCTGTCAGAAGGCATATCCAGGTTCTTGAAAAAGAAGCCTATATAGAGTCAGTTATTCTAAGGCAGACAAAGGGACGCCCTTCAAAGCTTTATCAGCTTACGAAAAAAGGCGAAGACCTGTTTCCTAAAAAATACAAACAGCTGAGTGTCGAGCTCTTAAGGGAACTAAAAAGTATGGGACAGGAAAGCTTAATCACAGAATTGTTCACAAGACGAAAAAACCGCCTGGTACAGCAGTATGAAATTCAAACATCCGAGAAAACCTTTGCGGAAAAACTGGAAGTTCTCACTGAAATTCAATTGATGGAGGGCTTCATGCCTGAAATCCGAAAAGAAGAAGGGCATATCCATCTGAAAGAATACAATTGCCCCTATATAGAAACAGCCGCAGAATTCAAACAAATATGCAAATCTGAAAAAGAATTTATAAAGGACTTTCTAGATACAGAGGAAGTCGAAATCAAATCCTGTATGGCCACCGGTGACGGCTGCTGTCATTATATAATAAACCAAGACTAGTATAGCTCCTGCTGAAGGAGTTTTTTCTTTAGGCTCTTTTCTAAAAGATTGTTGTTTTTTTATAGATTTTGTGATTAAAAAACATTGATAAATAAGGTTGGTTGATTGGTGCGTAAGGTGCGAGACTCCAGCGGGAGGAGTGGGACAGGTGAGACCCCACAGGCGCTGCGCGCCGAGGAGGCTCACCGCCCGCCCCGCGGTTCGCTGCGCATCCTGGAGCGGAAATCAACCTCTCCTTACTACTTGTTAAAAAAGCAACATAGTTTGCGAAAACAGCCTTTCTTTTTGATCTGGTTGATAAATAGATCCGATGAAAGTTTTATTTAATGCAAGCCGCTGGAAACGCTATTTACTGGATGATCGGAACTAATCGGAAGAATTAGATCCATTGGAATTCGGTTTTGAGTGATGAGTGGACCAAACTGGAATGAACGAGCCCGAGAAAGGGATAGTAGAAGAAGCAGGGGAGCCAATGTCTTATAAATGGAGACACATCTTACCCTAATTTGAAAATCGAATCGATCGTGAAAAATTGCACAAATCCCGACTATCCTTTAAGATAACTTTTATGGGTATTTTACTTAGCTAAAAAGCCAATCTCATACAAATACTAAATTTGGCCAAGATAAATTTGGGAGTGATTTTTTTGAAAAAATATAAAGGCTACTTAATAGATCTGGATGGCACGATGTACCGCGGAACAGAGCTGATCAGCGAGGCTGCTGACTTTGTGAACAAGCTGCGTGAGCAAGACTTGCCGTATTTGTTTGTGACAAACAATTCTTCCAAAACACCTGCACAGGTAGCGGATAAGCTTGTTAAGTTCGGCATTCCTTCGGAAGAGGGTCAGGTTTTTACAACGAGCATGGCAACTGCCAACTACATATATGAACAGAAAAATGATGCATCTGTTTATGTGATCGGTGAGGAAGGAATCCGCGAAGCATTGGCTGAAAAAGGATTAAGCTTTGCCGAGGAGCATGCCGATTATGTTGTGGTAGGGCTTGATCGCTCCATTAACTATGAAAAGCTGTCAATTGCCTGTTTGGCCGTTAGAAATGGAGCCACATTCATTTCTACAAACGGCGATATTGCCATTCCAACTGAAAGAGGGCTGCTGCCGGGGAATGGTTCATTAACTTCTGTCATCACGGTGTCCACTCAAACCCAGCCTGTGTTTATCGGCAAACCTGAGTCAATTATTATGGAACAGGCTTTAAAGGTGCTGGGCACCGCGAAGGAAGAGACGCTTATGGTGGGAGATAACTATGATACTGATATATTGGCAGGCATGAATGCAGGCATGGATACATTGCTTGTCCATACAGGCGTGACAACGAAGGAATTGCTTAAGGGCTATGAAAAAAAGCCGGCATTTGTGCTTGATTCTTTAGCAGAATGGGATTTTAAATAAACAAAAAAGGATGGAGAACACTCTCCATCCTTTTCTATTCTACATGTGCAGCGCTGTGTGCCAGGCGGCTTGATGCTGCCGCTGCGATGGCCCCAACAATATCATCAAGGAACGTATGGCATCTGCCTGAGCTTTTATCGTTTAGGTCCTTTAGAATTCCAGGCTTTAATTTATCGATATAACCAAAGTTTGTAAATCCGATGGATCCATATACATTAACAATGGATAATGCCAGTACTTCATCCGCTCCATATAACCCTTCGTCTGACTCGATTATCGACTGAAGCGGTTCCAATAGCTTTTTCTCCTCTGCAAGCATGTCAAGCTGAATGCCTGTCAAAATAGCATTTTGCACTTCTCTTTTGGATAAAACCCTCTGGACATTATTGATGCAGTCTTCCATCTTTAAATCAGGGTGATATTTTTCCTGAAGAAAGAAGACTAAATCAGCTATATCCTGAATTTCTACGCCTCTTTCATGGAGCCATTTCCGCGCTGTCTGTTCTGTAACACTTACTACTTTTTCTTCTCTATTCATTGGCGTCACCTTTTCTATTTATTTTCCCTATGTATATACCCTTTTTTGCAAAAATATGCCCGCTGCCGGCAAATGTGATAAGTTTCATTTCTTTTATCAATATCTCCATGGTACATAGTCTTATTCAAGAAAACAACAAGTTTTCCTGTGCTCTTTCATATATATTCCCTAAGGACTCATTTCCAAACGAGGTGGTAAAATTGTTTACAAAGTTGCTAAAGGAGCAATTTGGCATAGAGGCAGAAGGTACGATGCGGATCGGAAAATATGATGCATGCCGAAAGCAAGGGCAGCTTTACTTGCTTGTACCTGCGGGGCATGTAGCTGACGAAGAGCTTGAAGAACTGGAAAAAATGGCTGAGCATCTTGTGAAAAATGGTGACAGGAACATTAGTGCCTTTTTAAAAACGAAGGATGGAAAGCAGTATATTGATTGGCAGAATAGCCGTTATTGTGTTCTGGTCAATCAGCATGCTCAAAATCGAAAAATGACTAAGTTTGGCCGGAAACTGGCGAAATTCCATTATAGAGGAAGGACTATTTCTTTTCCGGTGAAAAAAATGAGCAGAATCGGGCAATGGAAACAGCTCTGGGAACAGCGGCTGGACCAAATGGAAAAGGTTTGGAATGAAATGCTGTTTCAGAAGCCCGATAATGATTTCGAGCGGATGTTTTTGGAATCCTTTCCTTACTATATGGGGCTTGCCGAGAACTCCATACAATATCTTGTTGATGCAGAGCTGGATGATGAGCCGGTCATGGTTGACAGCGGGACGGTTTGCCATGTCAGGTTATTATCTTCCACCTGGGGAGATTCCTATTATATGAAGAATCCATTTGACTGGGTGTTTGATCATTCTTCGAGAGACTTGGCCGAGTGGACGCGGGAAAGGTACTTCCATAATATTAAAACCTACCAGCCAGAGCTTCGCCAATTTTTATCGGAATATCAAAGTGTCGCACCGCTGTCTTCTTTTTCTTGGAGGCTCTATTACGCCCGGCTCCTGTTTCCGCTACATTATTTTGAAACGATTGAGGACTATTATGTGACGGATTCTGAGCAGCAGAAGCTGCTGCTGCAGGAGCGGCTTCAAAAGTATCTTTGGCAGTCTGATGACCATGAGAAATTTCTTGGAGGATTTTTCGAATTTGCCGAGGTTCCTGTGAAGAAATTCAGGATTCCGGTGCTCGATTGGATCAGGAGTTAAAGAGAAAGAGGAAGGGATAATGGCCCATATTGGCGAAAGAAACATACAGCAGAGAAAATAAGAGGGGTGCTGTATGAAACCATATATCTTTATTAGCAGAATGCTGCCTGACGATGCAGTCGCAATTCTTAAGGAAAAATACGATGTCCATATGTGGAATCAGGAAGATGTGCCTGTCCCTTATGAAATATTCCTGGAGGAAGCAAAAAAGGCGGATGCCCTATTGACGATGTTGTCCGAACCAGTCAATGAAGAAGTTCTCCATGCTGGCGAGAGGCTGAAAATTGTTGCCAATATGGCTGTTGGCTATGACAATGTGGATGTTGAGGCAGCATCAAGACTGGGAATCACAGTAACCAATACGCCTGATGTGTTAAATGATTCAACGGCCGATTTAACTTTTGCCCTCGTGCTGGCTGCTGCCCGCAGGATGGTGGAAGCGGCTGAGTTTGTGAAGGAAGGTAATTGGAAGAGCTGGAGTCCGCTGCTGCTGGCTGGCCAGGACGTGCATCATAAAACGATTGGGATTGTTGGAATGGGGAACATTGGGGAAACTGTAGCAAAGCGTGCAACCGGGTTTGAAATGGAAATTTTATACCATAACCGTTCCAGAAAACCGGACGCTGAGCAGGAGCTAGGAGCCCAATATGTCAGCTTTGATGAGCTTTTGGAACGTTCGGACTTCGTTGTCTGCCTGACTCCCTTAACGGACGGCACAAGAAATCTATTTAATCGCGATGCTTTTAAAAAGATGAAGAAGCATGCTGTTTTCGTTAATGCCTCCAGAGGACCGGTTGTGAATGAACAAGATTTATTTAAAGCATTGCTGGAAGGTGAGATTGCTGCAGCCGGCTTGGATGTATTCGCTGAAGAACCAATTGGCTCCAATCACCCGCTGTTAGAACTAAAGAATGTGGTGGCTATGCCTCATATCGGAAGCGCAAGTACGGAAACACGCTATGCCATGATGAAGCTTTGTATGGATAATATCGACCTTGTCCTTTCAGGAAATCCGCCTAAAACACCAGTCAATAAGAAATGAATTGTGAAAAGCACCCAAATAGCTGGGTGCTTTTTCTATAAGGTGTTTTATCGTGAAAACGCCCACATGTAAAAGAACCTTCAGTAAAAGAAAAATATTTTTACTATTAAAACCGCAATATGATAGGGTGTTAAGCGTTTTCAATATAATTTTTCGGAAAATTGCCTATTGTAAAAATTAGCGCGCGCCTCTATAATGTCTACTATACAAATACAAATGTACTTACATAGTGAACATTAAAAGGGGGAGCTAGCGTGGAATCAATCTCAATCGGTTTATTAGGATTAGGAACAGTTGGATCAGGTGTCGTGCAAATCATTGAGAAGCATCAGGATAAGCTTATGCATCAAGTCGGTTGTCCTGTGGTTGTAAAAAAGGTGCTCGTTAAAAACTTGGAAAAGGAAAGAGCGGTTAGAGTCGATCGGAATAGGCTGACGGCGAATCCTGATGATATTTTAAATGACAATGATATAGATGTAGTAATTGAAGTAATGGGCGGAATAGAAGAAACCAGAAATCATCTAAAGAAAGCATTGAACAACGGCAAGCATGTGGTGACAGCAAATAAGGATCTAATGGCCGTTTACGGTCCGGAGCTGCTGTCTGCTGCTTCACAAAATGGCTGCGACCTCTTTTATGAAGCGAGTGTCGCAGGCGGTATTCCAATTCTGAGAGGACTTGTGGACGGCTTGGCCTCGGACAGAATTACAAAAATGATGGGAATCGTCAATGGAACAACAAACTTTATTTTGACAAAAATGAGCAAGCAGGGCAGCGCATATGAAGAGGTACTTAAGGAAGCACAGGATCTGGGATACGCTGAAAGTGATCCGACCGCCGATGTAGAAGGCCTTGATGCGGCTAGAAAAATGGCTATTCTATCAACTCTCGGCTTCTCTATGAATATAGACTTGGATGACGTGAAGGTGAAAGGAATAACTGAAATTACTGAAGAGGATCTCCAATATGGCAAGCAGCTTGGCTACACAATGAAGCTAATCGGCATCGCCCATCGGGAAGGAGAGAAGGTGGAAGTCAGCGTACAGCCGACATTGCTAGCTGAATCCCATCCGCTTGCGTCCGTCCAAGATGAATATAACGCTGTATATGTATATGGTGAAGCTGTGGGAGAAACCATGTTCTACGGCCCGGGGGCAGGCAGTCTGCCAACTGCAACAGCCGTTGTATCCGACCTTGTTGGTGTGATGAAAAATATGCGACTTGGCGTTAACGGCAAAAGCGCCGTAACTCCTCAATATGAAAAGAAGCTAAAGGCTGCAGATGAAATTTATTCAAAGTACTTCCTAAGGCTGCATGTGAAAGATGAAGTTGGCACTTTTGCCAATATTACTTCCATTTTTTCAGACCATCATGTTAGCTTTGAAAAAATCCTGCAGCTGCCTTTAAAGGAGAAGGGCCTTGCTGAAATCGTCTTGGTTACACACCAGGCATCACTGCAAGATTACGAGGATATTTTAGTGAATTTAAGAGACTTGCCAGCGGTACAAACAATTGAAAGTTCCTACCGTGTAGAAGGGAGTGCAAAGGTATGAGATGGGAAGGGCTAATAAAGACATATAAAGATTTTCTGCCTGTAAATGAAAATACGCCAATGCTGACATTGAATGAAGGCAACACACCCCTGATCAGGCTTGATAAGCTCTCAAGGGATTGGGGCATTGACCTTTATGTAAAAACAGAAGGCGCCAATCCGACTGGCTCCTTTAAAGATAGAGGCATGGTAATGGCCGTTGCCAAGGCGAAGGAAGAGGGAAGCGATGCCATTATCTGCGCTTCAACAGGCAATACGTCTGCGGCGGCGGCTGCCTATGCGGCCAGAGCGGGTATGAGATGTGTTGTTGTCATTCCGGAAGGAAAAATCGCCATGGGCAAGCTCGCACAGGCTGTCATGTACGGTGCAGAGGTCGTTTCAATCGAAGGCAACTTCGACCAGGCGCTGGCGATGGTCCGGAAAATCAGCGAAACAGAACCTATCACTCTCGTAAACTCGGTGAATCCATATCGTCTTGAAGGGCAGAAGACAGCTGCCTTTGAAATCTGCGACCAGCTGGGGGGATCTCCTGATATCCTCGCTTTGCCGGTCGGCAATGCAGGCAATATTTCTGCCTATTGGAAAGGCTTTAAAGAATACCATCAAGCACGCCAGACTGGACTGCCTAGAATGCACGGAGTCCAAGCTGAGGGAGCGGCAGCCATTGTCCATAACCGTGTTTTTGAAAATCCGGAAACAGTTGCGACAGCAATCCGAATCGGAAACCCGGCAAGCTGGCATTTAGCGAATGCGGCATTGGCAGAGTCCAATGGGAAAATTGATGAAGTCAGTGATGATGAGATTCTTTGCATGTACCGCAAGCTTGCCTCATCGGAAGGAATTTTTGCTGAGCCTGCTTCATGTGCTTCTCTGGCGGGAATTTACAAGCAGCTCCGCAATGGTGAAATTCCTCATAAAACAAAGGTTGTCGCGATTCTGACAGGAAATGGGCTAAAGGATCCAAGCACAGCTATTGATTGCAGTCCTGTTAAGCCGGTACTGCTGCCAAATGATGAACAAGCGGTGGCTGAGCATATTAAGGGAGTCGTCCATGTATGAGCGAAGGTGAAATGCTCGTCATCAAAGTTCCTGGCAGCACGGCAAATCTGGGGCCAGGATTTGATTCTATCGGCCTCGCATTAAACTTGTATTTAACGCTTGAAGCGGAAAGGGCTGATAGGTTTGAAATGATCCCCCTGTCAGCACCTTTGAGCATTTACCCTACCGATGAATCGAATTTCATTTTTCAAGTTGCAAGGGATACAGCAAAGAAGTATGGGAGAGAGCTTCCGGCCTGCAAAGTCAGGATTACCAGTGATATCCCGCTGACAAGAGGCCTTGGTTCAAGTGCTGCAGCCATAGTAGCCGGAATCGAGCTGGCAGACTCGCTCTGTAACCTTCATTTAAGCCAGCAGGAAAAATTAGAGCTGTCTTCACGTATGGAAGGCCATCCCGATAACGCAGGAGCATCGCTGCTAGGCGGGATGGTGATTGGCTGCCAATCAGAGGACGAGGTCCATGTACAATCCATTAAAAATCTTGAATTGGATGTCGTTGCAGTCGTACCAAAGGAAGAGCTTCTCACGAAAGAATCGAGGGGCGTTCTGCCGGAAGAATGGTCTTTTAAAGAGGCGGTACAAGCAGGAGCGGTAGGAAATGTCATGGTAGCGGCTTTGCTGAGCGGAAACTATCCACTGGCAGGGAAAATGATGCAAGCGGACTTATATCACCATCCTTACCGCAAAAAAATGGTTCCCCATCTGGAAGTTATTGAAAAAATGGCTCCTGAGCTTGGCGCCTTTGGTGTAGCCTTAAGCGGTGCAGGACCAGCAGTACTCTGCCTTGCAGAAGCAGGATTAGCTCCATCAGTGGCAGAGGGGCTGCAAAAGCTGCTTCCGGATATGGATATCCTCTGCTTGCAGATTGACCAGGCAGGCAGCAGTGTTTTAAAAAAAAGCCTAGCTGAGGAACAGGAACCGGAATTTGGCCATATATAATACCCGCCTTCCGTTCCATTCAACAAGGTTCCGATATCTACAATAAGCTTTAACAGAGGCTTATAAAAAGAAAGCAAAAAAAAAGCGATGTCATGCCGACATCGCTTTTTGTCAATGAAATTAAAATACTTGTTCTACTTCAACTACACCCGGTACTTCTTCTAAAAGAGCGCGCTCAATACCGGCTTTTAACGTGATTGTTGAGCTCGGACAGCTTCCGCATGCACCAAGAAGGCGCAATTTTACAATACCGTCTTCAACATCCACCAATTCGCAGTCCCCGCCATCGCGAAGAAGGAACGGGCGCAATTTATCTAATACTTCCTGAACTTGTTCAGTCATTGTCGTTTGTTCTGCCATGTGAAATCGACTCCTTTCCTTATATTTATTATAATCAAATCAATCCTAAAAATCTATTCCCGGAACATAATTTCCACACATTAGGAAAAATATTTTCTTATGTTAACTGTTTGTTTATATTGTAAAATGGAGCTAAGAAGAGCGTGAGCAAAGAGGGGGATTATGAAATGAAGAAAGAAATAGAAATAACCGTATATGGAGCAGAACAGCTTTGCCCAAGCTGTGTGAACCTTCCTTCATCAAAGGAGACCTACGAGTGGCTGGATGCAGCCCTATCCAGGAAGTATGCAGACCAGCCTTTTAAGATCGTGTATGTTGATATCCATAACCCGCCTGAAGAAGAGGATAAAAGAGAATTTGCACAGCGGGTCATTGAGGAGGATATGTTCTATCCTGTAGTCCTTATTGAGAATGAGATCGTCGGCGAAGGGAATCCCAAGCTGAAAACTATCTATGCAGAAATGGAAAAGTACGGCTATCAGGCTGTTTTATAAAAAGGCTCAATGTTGATTATTGCACTTTGTTGATTGGAGCAAAAATCAACAGGCAGACATAGCCAATAAAAAAGAGCATCCTGGAGAGGATGCTCTTTAAATTTACGGTTGGATCAACCGTTGTGGTACTTGTACATCCATAGAATGCCGGATTTCAAGAGGCGGGCTACACGGCCAGTGATTGGGCGTTCAGCCACCAATCCAAATCCATGCTTCTTCCCTAGAGAACCTAAAACCCCTTTAAGCTTAATGACAGGCAATGACTCAGGAAGGTCTTCCCCTTTCCAGCGTTTCAATAGGATTTGAACAATTTGCTCAGCCTGGCCTTCAGCAAGCTGTGCACTAGGTGCATGAGGAAGACTTGCACAATCGCCCACTACATATACATGTTCATTGTCAGGGATATTGTGATGCTTGGTTAAAACAACGCGTCCTTGCTGATCTTTTTCTACATCCATATCCCGGACTACCTTATTAGGCTGTATTCCAGCAGTCCATACGATCGCATCGCAATGGATGGCTTCCTCATGATTGAAGAGGGTATTCTCTTCAACTTTCGTAATATTGGAATGGTTAATAATTTCAACATTATGTGATTCAAACCAATTTTCCACATACGTGCTTAATCTCTCAGGGAATGCTGATAAAATATGCTTGCCTCTGTCGAATAATTTCACCTTCAAATCTGGACGGCTTTCATTCAATTCGGAAGCGAGCTCCACACCGCTTAATCCTGCTCCAACAATCGCAACAACAGATCCTGGAGATAAATTATTTAAGGTCTGGTAGGTTCTTCTGGACTTTTCGATCGTTTGAATGCTGTAAGTGTGGACGTCCGCTCCAGGAACATTATGGTACTTATCCTCACAGCCGAGGCCTATAATTATATCATCATAAGAAACAGGCTCTCCATCTTGCAGATAAACCTTGTTTTCCTCAATGTCGATTTTTGTTACTTCTCCATATTTAATTGATAATCTTGGATGTTCAGGGTAGGAAACACGTACGTGCTGATCGGAAATTGTGCCGGCAGCAAGCGCGTAATATTCCGTCTTCAGACAATGGTATGGCACACGGTCTATTAACGTAATGGAGACATCATCAGGAAGCTGGTTAGGCAAAAGTCGGGCAAGCACCCTCATACCGCCATAGCCTCCGCCAAGTATCACAAGATTTTTCATAGTATAATTCCCCTTTATGTCCGTACTGTTTATCTGTTAGTCTCTGTTAATGCTCAGTGTTGATATTGGCCCCTGTTGATTCGCTCCAGTGGGAGAAGCGGGTCAATGGGAGACACCCTGCAGGCGCAAGGTGCCGAGGAGCGTTGGACCGATCTCGGAAAGCGAACGCCTGAAAGCGAAAATCAACTGCCAAGTTTAACTGAGCTAACTGCTAAATAAGTCTTTCTCTCTATTCAGAAATTTTACTTAAACGTATACAAATTATCTTAAAAAAATAAATAAATAAATAAATGATATTAATAACCTTAAACCCATAAAAAAGTATAACGAAATTGTGACAAAATCACAACACATATCAGCGGGAAACTTGACAATATACGACATGAAGTGGTAAATATGTGCACTTAAAGGAGAGAAAGGATCCAAATCTTGCAGTATTCTCTTAAAAAAGGTAGCATTAACAGGGTAGAGAGGTGATAGATGTGATCAAGCCAATCATCGAATTTTGCATAAGCAATTTGGCCAGCGGCTCGCAAAAAGCATTGGAAACATTAGAAAAGGACTATGACCTTGATGTGATTGAATATGGCTGTCTGGGCTATTGCGGAAAATGTGCAAGCACTCTTTTTGCTCTTGTAAATGGAGAAGTCGTTACGGGAGAAACGCCAGATGAACTGGTTGAAAATATATATCAATATCTGGATGATAATCCGATGTTTTAATAGAGAAAGGAGCGAATGGTTCGCTCCTTTTTTGTTTAAGTCTAGTTCTGAATAGGAATCAATGTTTTTACACAACTGTTTTAGTTAACCGCTGATTTTTGCTCTGCCCTCATTTCATACCATTGTTCTCTTGCCATTTCAATTAGCTTGGGCTCTTGGCTTCTCTTTTCGATTACTTTTGAAAAATACTTTATAGCCTGTTCAATTTGCTGTGTCCTCTTTGAAAGCTCTCCAACCAGATAGAATAGTCTAGTTTCTGAAACTGGCGATCCCCTAAAGTCATCTGCCATATACGATTCCAGATATTCCTTAATGGCTAGCTTCATAAAGCGCTGTTCCTGTTCAGTATTTTTCAATGAGCGGTACATCCAGGCAAGCCTCATATATAATCCGGCGAGGATCAGATGTTTTTCCTTTTTTAGTGTCCCGCAATAAACAGCTAGCTTGTATGTGCTAATAGCATCCGTTATACTTCTCTCCCTGCTATAGTCATGAGGTTTCCAGACATCGGCTACTTTCAATTTGATAAGCTCCAATGCTCCAGGAGGAAAATAAGGTGAAAAATCTTCTGATTCTGAAAAGCCGCAATGAGGGCAGGTGTGGATATGGTAATAAAGCGGGTTCATGCCTTCAGCAGAGTAGCTGGGACAAAAATCAGTGTCATAACTGGAGACTTTCACAAATCTGGAGCGAAGTTTTTTAGTGGTAAAACTCTTTTTGCAGACTTTGCATTCTAATTTTTTATCATAAGTGGGCTCTAATTGCTGCATTTGAATGTCACCTCCGGGGAAATTGGATGATTATGACTATTGTAACATGTCTTGTCAGTGGATTGGGTAAAAAGAACTACTTTAAATGCGGAATTTATAAATAGTAAATAGATAGTTAAGCTTCTTAAGTTGAGCGCATATCATTTACTGTATATACTATGAATATAGAAGTATCCTTACATTGACAGGAGGGAATAAAAATGGAACAAGTAGTGGTCATTACAGAAGCAGCAGCTTTGCATATAAAAGAAATGATGAAACAAAACGAAGAAGAAAATGCTTTCTTGCGTGTGGCGGTAAAGGGAGGCGGCTGCAGTGGTCTTTCATACGGAATGGGATTTGCCCATGAAGTTGAGGAAAGTGATATCCAGGCAGATCACTATGGCATTCAGGTCCTTGTCAGCAAGGACGATGCAGCGATCTTAAAAGGAACAAAAATTGATTACAAAGAATCCATGATGGGCGGCGGATTCACAATCGACAATCCAAACGCCATTGCATCCTGCGGCTGCGGATCCTCTTTTCGTACAGCTACAAACACAGGCACACCTGAAGAGTGCTGATCGAGCAGGAGAGAGAGCTCCTCTTTCTTAGGCCGCGTCACTTCAACGAGTGACGCATATATTTGAAAAGTGACGCATATATCCGAAAAGTGACGCATAAGCTGTGCCAGCTGATGCATAAGTTGGCCCATTTGGCGCATAAGATTCTGAAGTGACGCATAATACGTCTAATCAGTTGCAAAAAATGGGCCACGGTGCAGAAAAGGCTTGATTGCAGACAAAACAAGCTAAAAAAGACGCATAAAGTAGCTTGAAGGCGGCGCAATGAACCAATCAATGCTCAAAAAAGAGCTTGACTGGACTCAAAAAAAGCTGAAAAGACGCTAAGGCAGGCTGGATGACACGATAAAAAGCTGGCTAAATCGATGCCAATTTGGATCTCAACGCCAACTGAAAACCGAACAGGCTAATCGTCTCATTTCAACAAAAAAGGGTGGACCCCATCAGGGCCACCCTTTTGCTATTTTTATTTGCCAAACATTGAAGAGCTATGCATTGGCTGTACTTTTGCTTTTGGATCGATAAAGGATTTGGCATGGTTGACTGCAGTTGGTGCTTCACCAAAGCCGCAGGCAATTAGCTTCACTTTGCCATCGTATGTGCAGATGTCGCCTGCAGCATAGATGCCTTCAACGTTTGTTTCCATTCTGGAGTTAACAACGATTGAGTTCTTCTCGATATCAAGTCCCCATTCCTTGATTGGCCCAAGGGAAGAAACGAAACCGTAATTGACGATTACTGCATCGACGTCGTATACTTCTTTTTCTTTGTCTGTTACGCCTTCAAGAACGACTTGTTTGATTCCTTCATCGTCACCGATTAGCTCTGCAGGTACGTAAGGTGTTTTGATTTCCACCTTGGAGTTTTGCAGGTTTTCCACACTGTGCTCATGCGCGCGGAATTTATCGCGGCGGTGAACAATGGTTACCTTTTCGGCAATTGGCTCAAGCATTAGTGCCCAGTCAACAGCAGAATCTCCGCCGCCGAATACAACCACTTTCTGGCCTGCGAATTTATTCAGGTCATCGATGAAATAATGAAGGTTTTTCCCTTCATATTGTGATGCACTATCAAGTTCAAGGCGGCGTGGCTGGAATGCGCCATTACCAGCAGTGATGATGATTGTTTTGGAATAGTGGATTTCTTTATTGGTAGTCAGCTTAAAAGTGCCGTCAGCCTGCTTTTCCAATTTTTCAACAGACTGTTCAAGAGAAACTGTTGGCTCGAATTTAGCCATTTGTTCTTTCAGGTTATCGATTAATTCCTGAGCGCGGACTTTCGGGAAGCCAGCAACATCGTATATGTATTTTTCAGGATAAAGAGCAGATAATTGTCCCCCAAGCTGCGGCAAGCTTTCAATTATTTTAACTGAAGCTTGTCTCATACCCCCGTAGAAAGCAGTGAACAAACCAGTTGGCCCCCCGCCAATAATGGTTATGTCATACACTTTTTGATCTTCTTTCATGCTATATCCCCCCAAGTATGTATTTCAATTCCACTCTATATTCTAACATAAATCAAAAAAAACCTCACTAATCGTGGTAAATATTATGAATAATAAAAACTCTCTAAAAAGGATACATTGAGGGCTAAGAATCAAAAACACGTATATTCTCTTAAAAAAGTCTTAAAATTTTTAAGTTTTTCAACTATTTTTTTAGGCTTGAAAAACAATTGGAAGTAGAATAATATGTAAAGTAGGCATAATGTTAATATTTTGTGACAATTTCAAGGCATTTTTTTGAACTAGTTAGTGAATAAAATCACAAACTTTTTTATATTTTTTGAAATAAAAAATATAAAGCAGCGGAAGATAAGAAAAACATTAGAAAATACTTAATAAAGGTGGAAGTGATACACTTGAGAAAGCCAAAGATTCTTATCCTAGGTGCAGGCTACGGCGGATTGATGGTTGCAACCCGTTTGCAAAAATCTTTAGGAACAAATGAAGCAGAAATTGTATTAGTGAATAAAAATGACTACCATTACGAAACAACATGGCTGCATGAGGCATCAGCCGGAACCCTTCATCACGATCGTGTACGCTACGATATTAAAGATGTTATTGACCGTAATAAGGTGGAATTTGTTCAAGGAACTGCTCTTGAAATTAAAGCAGAAGAAAAGAAAGTCATCTTGGAGAACGGCGAAATTGACTATGATTATCTAGTAGTTGCCCTTGGCGCGGAACCGGAAACTTTCGGAATCAAAGGGCTTAAAGAACATGCATTTTCGATTGTTAATGTGAATGCAGCACGCCAAATCCGTGAGCATATTGAATATCAATTTGCTACTTATAATACAGAAGTAGAGAAAAAGGATGAGCGCCTGACGATCGTTGTCGGCGGAGCTGGATTCACTGGAATAGAATTCCTTGGAGAATTGGCAAACCGTATTCCTGAGCTTTGCAAAGAGTACGATGTAGATTACCACAAGGTTAAATTAATCTGTGTAGAAGCAGCGCCAATGGTACTTCCTGGCTTTGATCCTGATCTTGTCAATTATGCAGTCTCCCACTTGGAGAAAAAAGGCGTACAATTCATGATCGGCACGGCCATCAAGGAAGCTACCCCTGAAGGCATCATTGTTGGAAAAGGCGAAGATGAAGTTGAAGAAATCAAAGCTGAAACAGTCGTTTGGGCAGCAGGTGTACGCGGAAACTCTATTATTGAGAACTCGGGCATTGAAGCAATGCGCGGCCGTGTAAAAGTTCAGCCTGATTTACGTGCTCCTGGCCATGATAACCTGTTTATTATCGGAGACTGTTCTTTAATAATCAATGAAGAAATTAACCGCCCATACCCTCCTACTGCACAAATTGCTATGCAGCAGGGTGAAGTGTGTGCAAGGAACTTAACAGCTCTAATCCGCAATAAGACTGAGTTAGAAACATTCACTCCTGATATTAAAGGTACTGTATGTTCACTTGGTGAAGACGATGCAATCGGTGTTGCATTCGGCAAGAAAATGGTTGGTTCCAAAGCTTCATTTATGAAGAAAATGATTGATAACCGTGCGCTATACATGGTTGGCGGACCTTCCCTTGTATTGAAAAAAGGTAAATTCAACGTTCTTTAATAAAACTGCTCTTATATTATTGTGAAGGGATAGACCTAATGGGTCTGTCCCTTTTTGATGCCCAAAATGGAGCTGTCAGGATTAAGCTCATGATACAATATTTTAAAAAGGGGGGTGTCAGATGGGAGTGGAGCATAAAAGGGGTAGAGTCTGGCTGGCTGTATCAGGATTGGTTATTTCTCCTGATGGCAAGTGGCTTGTTGTGAAAAAGAGGTACGGCGGTTTGAAAGGAAAATGGTCACTGCCTGCCGGGTTCGTGGAGCCAGGAGAAACAGCGGATGAAGCGGCAGTTCGGGAAATTGAAGAAGAAACAGGAGTTAAATGCACAGTGAAAGGGATGATAGGCTTGCGAACAGGGGTCATAAAAGGCGAAGTCAGTGATAATATGATCCTTTTTATGCTGGAAGCAGAGCGAGGTCAAACCTTAAAAGTACAGGAGAGCGAGCTTTTTGATGTACAATATCGTGAGCCGGGGGAGCTGGCCATCGATCCGGACTCTTCAGTTCTTCTAAAATACATATTAACTTCTTCGGATTCCTCTTTAAAACCCTTAATTGATGGAATTAACCCGGGGGATACATTTGGATATACAGCTTACAAATTATTTTTATAATTTTCTGAAATTTAGAGATACAGGGAGATTTCAGAAGTAAAACATGCTTGTATGCGTTTCCACCGATATTTTTTCATGAAATTTGAAGCTTTTCATTTATTCGTATCCTTGGTATATTATCAGAAAATTCAGTTACAAAAAACGAAGGAGATGAATGACATGGCAGCTAAGAATTATGAAAATAAAGAGTGTATGTATTGTTCAGGTAAAGGATATTTCCAATTATTATTGGGAGGTTCAGAAACCTGCTCATGCTGCGGCGGCACAGGTAAGAAAAAGGACTAAGAATGAAACTTCGCGGGAAGCGAAGTTTTTTCTTTTTGAATACTATTATGGAGATGATAGAACTGCCAGCTAAGACAGGGGCTTTCAGGTACATGCGCTTTTCTTATTGACTCCCCAACCCACATTAAGTACACTAAATATTGATGTGTTAAGGGAGGAAACAAGTCTATGCAAATGACGATCTTCGTTTTGCCTATCTCCATGCTCCTGTTTTTTGTGCTGTTTTTTGGGATAGGTTTTATATTGAATATGCTATTGAGAATGTCCTGGATTATGGCCATTATTTATCCGATCATTGCGGTCTTGATTATTGATAAGGTCCGTTTTATTGAATATTTTCAAAATACAGGTGAATCCTTCTCCAGTCTCGGTGTTGAGTTATCCAGTCTTGCTCTGGCGGATATACTAATTTTAAGCAGCGGAATGGCAGGGGCCATTGTTGCCGGAATTACAATAAGGCTGCTCCGTAAAAAAGGTTATCGTATGTTTTAAAAATATCATTCATATACTAAATCTCTGCTAATAGCAGGGGTTTTTTTATTTTTTTGAATAGTGTGTTTAAATTTGGACGAGCCCTTGGCATCATTGGCTTCATTCTATCTGTAACTGCTTGCTGGAAGCCTTGAACTTCTTAAAGTTATGAATATTTCTCTGAAAGATGGGAAATGAATAACTTTGGGAGGAGTGTTTTAGATGAACAGATTAAAAAAATGGACAAAACGATCCATCATGTCAGCTTTATTTTTAGGGGCATTGTTAACGACTTTTCACTCGATATCCGGAGTTGAAGCTAGATCGATCGTTAACTTTTATCAAAGTGAAGCTGAACAAACGAGCAAGGATGAACAATCAGGTTTTGATCATACATTTAAGTCGGTTGGAGTGGCATTTAAATTTTTAAAGCGTGTAGCCAGTCTGGATCCAAAGATTTCAGCCAGCGAAGCGGTTGCAAGCCAGACCCCAACTTTGGAGGAATCAATTGACTGGTCGCAATATCAGACAAAACAAGTCATTGCCACGGGTTATACGGCATTTTATGAATCCACAGGAAAAAATCCTGATCACCCTTCATTTGGCATTACATACTCAGGAGTTAAAGTAAAACGAGATTTATATTCTACTGTCGCAGCAGATTTAAATGTTTTTCCGATTGGGACAATCCTGTTTATCCCTGACTATGGCTATGGTGTTGTGGCCGATAAAGGCGGCGCGATTAAAGGAAACAAACTTGACCTATATTATGAAACGGTTGAAGATGTTTATAATAATTGGGGAAAAAAGACGCTAGATGTCTTTATCATTGAAATGGGCGATGGCACTCTGACGGAAGAAGATTTAAGAATACTGAATGAAAATGAGTCGATGCAGGTTTTTAGGCAGCGATATATTAAATCCGAGCAAAAATAAATAACAAAGTTAAAAATAAGGCAAATCCGAAATTATAACGGATTTGCCTTTTTAATTCTATAACGAGGAGAATGCCTCTGGATGGATTTTCTTTGCTAATCTGATAGCTCCTTCAATCAACCGTGGCGATGGCCTGCAATAAAGCTCTTCTTCAAGGACAAGAATTTTATTCTGCTTTACTGCCTCTAACTCGCTCCAGCCAGGACGTTTCAACACTATTTCCGGATTTACCTTTTCCCTTCTGACGCCTACCCATGCAAGGCAAATATAATCCGGCTGCCTTTTCAGTACATCATCCCAATCGGTTTGGACACTTGCAAGCTCAACGTCCTTAAATAGGTTCTTAGCTCCAGCAATCTCACTGATCTCTGTGAGCCAATTGACTTTGCCGGGTGTAAAAACAGGTTTCGGCCACCATTCCCAATATAAGCTGGGCTTTTCCCTTATCCCTGCTGAGATTTTTTTGAGCTCTTCTATTTTTGCTCGAAAGTTTTTAGCGGCAGAAATGCCAGCATCAGGCTTACCGATTTTTTCGGCAGCAGTGATTAAATCCTGCTCAATATCCTCCAGGCTTTGCGGGTTTAAAACAATGTGGGGAATGTGTCTATTTTTCAATTCCTCCACATTCTTTTCCATACCCGGTACGCTTAAAGAGGCAAGCACCAGGTCAGGCTTCAATTCCTCAACCCTATCCATATTGATGGACAAGTCGGGCCCCAGCCGCGGAAGCCCGCTAATTTGATCAGGCCAATCTGAGTAATCGTCCACACCGGCCAGCAAATGGGTAAAACCTAAATACTCCATTAACTCCGTATTGCTCGGACATAAGGAAAGGATTTTCAATTCCAATCACACCTATCAGGATAATAAATAATGAAGTCCTAAAGTTAATAGGATGCCTGTTAAGCCGCCAAATAAAACTTCAACTGGTTTATGGCCAAGCAGTTCCTTCAATTCTTTTTGCTTTTCTTTTTCCTCTTTCTTTTGCCACATCTTTGCTTCTTCAACAAATTTATTGAAATCCGCGACAAGCTGGTTTAAAACGATTGCCTGTTCCCCTGCCTGGCGGCGTACGCCGGTAGCATCAAACATGGTGATGATGGCAAAAACGGCAGAAACGGCAAATACAGCGGAGTCCATCCCGGTTTCAAGTGCAACACCAGTGGAAAGGGCTGTAACAGCCGCAGAATGGGAGCTTGGCATCCCGCCAGTACTTGTCAGCAGTGACCAATCCACTTTCCTGGTAGCGATAAATTGAATCGGCACTTTTACAAATTGGGCAAAGAAGATGGCTGCGAGAGCAGACCATAGAGGGAAGTTCGTGAATAATTCCATATGAGACCACCTTTAAGTTGTATGTTACTTCACTGGAACTGTCATCGTTTTTTTAGCATGTTTTCTTATAGAGCTGCTTTGAGAAGGCTAACTAAGTTTAACCGCTGAGTTGATTGGAGCGGAGGGCACGAGACTCCTACGGGAGTAGCATACCAAGGGAGACCCCGGAGACGCAGAGCGTCGAGGAGGCTCCCGGTAGCCCCGTTGGTTCGCTGAGTGCCTGGAGCGGAAATCAACGTGCAAAATTCCTAAGCTAAAACAACAAAACTTTAAGAAAACAGCCCTTTTTAAAATGCAGTTCAACAGATTGACTGAAATTTCTTGAAACTTATATCTAATATTCTCTAATAGTTTTCCTCTTTCTGCAAGCAGTTCTCTTATAAGCTTTATGAAGAGTTATTCTTTTTTTGAAAATGGGCCGTTGCAGTTAATGAAAGCAAGAGGATTAATTCAAACGCATTAACAGCTGCAGCACTTTTGATAGGGAGTTTTATGGCGCTTCCGATGATCATGATTAGAGATCCGGCAAAAAACCAAAACCATTTTTGTATGCGCCAAATCATGATTGAGGATACCAGCAGAACAAGAGAAACGATCAGCACCATGAGAGGCGGTCCGCTTTGAGCTTCCGCACTGCTATAACTCAAAACATTGTATTCCCATTGCGGCTCGAGTTTAAGGCCAAACACCTCTGTAAAAAGCTCAAACATAATTAACCCTGCAGTGAGGAGAAATGCTGTAATTTTCAGCCAGCCTTTACTCGCCCACTCAAGTCCAGCCTGTTTTAAGGTATTCCATGAATAAAGAACAAGCATAGGCGTGAAAAAGGCATGAATCCAAAAACGGGCATCATTCATGAATTCAAGCGTGGTCCCCTCTCCGATGAAACGGCCGGCTGCCAGAATTCCATTATCATAAATCAGACCCGCTATAACGGGCAGCAAGAAGGCAGCACTCGCAGACCCGCTGTTTTTTACCAAAACGAGCGCCCAGACGAAAAGCAATATATAGGCGATAGCGAATCCGGCAAATAAAATCGTGTCCATATCGTACTCCTTTCTTTCTCTTTTCTTCTTTACCCATTTATGCCGGAATATACTTAAGAAAATGTGCTGGAGCTGTAAATGTGCGAATAATCTTTCCTTTTGCTAAAATGGGCTGTAACAGCAGGGCAGGACTTGTAAAATGAAGTGGGAGAGGATGCTCTTGGAAGATTACCCGATTGAATATTACGAGTTCTTCGTCAGCTTTAATGAGGGTGACTATTATACGTGCCACGATCTTCTTGAGGAAATGTGGATGACGGACAAGGGCAACCTCTTTTTTAAGGGGCTGCTCCAGATGAGTGTAAGCATCTATCACTATGAGTATGGCAATGTAAAAGGAGCAAGGCTTATGATGCAGGCAGCCCATGATTACTTGCAGTCGTACCGGCCGAAGCATTGGGGGCTGGACTTGGAGAATATATATAAATTCATTGAGGAATGTCTCTCTATTTTTCCGAAGCAGATCGATCGGGTGCCCTTTAAAGAGGTCGGAAATCTTCCAAAGCTCCCTCAGCTCGTATTGTATCTGGAGGATTAGGCAGGAAGGATCATGTTATAAAATTAGATAGTCGAAATAATTCTGTGTTTTCGATATAATTAAGATGAAGTCATGAGTGAAGCTATTATGGGGGTGCTAAAATGTTTTCAGTAAAACAGGAATTCAATTATTCAGCTGAACACGAATGCCTGATTGTCGGTGTGTTTGATAAACCAAACAAGTTTGAAGGTGTTCTTGCCAGTGCAGACGAGCAGTTTGACGGCCAGCTGACAGAGCTTGTGAAAAGTGGAGATATTTCTGCAAAGAGAAAAGCCGTTGCAAAAATACATACATTTGGAAAAATCGGGGCTAAGCGCTTACTTGCAGTGGGTCTTGGGAAGGAAAAGGACTTTAGCTTTGAGCTTCTGCGCGAAGCATTGGGCAGAGCTTTTAATGAGGTGAAATCGTCCAAGCTTCAGGATGCAGCAGTATACCTGGATACTTTTACAAACGAAAAAGTAGATGCGCTGGACGCAGCCCACGCAGTCAGTGAAGCATTTGCTCTTGCTACATACAAATTTGAAGATTACAAACAGAAATCGAATGAACCGGAAAAAGAAATTGAAAGCGTTGTGGTGTATAGTGATGCAGCGGATGAAGAAGATGTTAAGGCATCCCTAACGGTTGGATATGCATACGGAAAGGGAACGAACTCAGCCCGTACACTGGTAAATTTGCCAGGGAATATGCTGACAGCTACAGATATGGCAAATTACGCTTCAGAGCTTGCATGGAGATACGGATTCGAAGTTGAAATCCTTGATAAAGAAGACATGCTTAAGCTTGGCATGGGTGCCCTCTTGGCCGTTAACCAGGGGTCAGCAGAGCCTCCTAAAATGATTGTCCTTAAATATCAGGGCAAGGAAGAATGGAAGGACGTAATTGGTCTGGTCGGCAAAGGGATTACCTTTGATACAGGCGGTTATTCCATAAAACCGAAGGACGGCATTGTCGGCATGAAAAGCGATATGGGCGGTGCGGCAGCCGTGCTTGGCGCAATGGAAGTGATCGGAGAATTAAAGCCTGAGCAAAACGTAGTCGCTGTCATTCCTTCAACTGATAATATGATCAGCGGAACAGCCTTCAAGCCCGATGATGTCATCACATCCATGAGCGGCAAGACTATCGAAGTCCTGAATACGGATGCGGAAGGCCGCCTGGCTCTAGCAGATGCGGTAACGTATGCAAAGCATCATGGAGCAAACTACCTGGTTGATGTAGCAACACTGACAGGCGGTGTGATCGTCGCGCTTGGCGAGGAGACAACAGGAGCTTTAGCCAATAATGAAGAATGGTTTGAGCAGGTTCTTGAAGCATCCTATGAAGCAGGCGAACCAATCTGGCGCTTGCCGCTTTTTGAAAAAGACAAGGAAAGAATCAGAAACAGCAAAGTGGCTGATCTGAACAACTCACCTGGCCGCGCCGGGCATGCTATTATGGGCGGAGGATTCGTAGGCGAATTTGCCGAAGACACTCCGTGGGTGCACCTTGATATAGCAGGAACAGCGACAACGACGAAAAACGATGACCTTGGTCCATCAGGCGCAACAGGCGTAATGGTCCGCACACTGGCCCTGCTTGTGGAAAGATTTGAAACTAAATAATATTTTCTTAGAACTCCGGAGAACTCCGGGGTTTTTTATTAGGGAAAGGCTTTACCGGCCGTCAGCCCTGGCAAAGGCCGGCTGCTCCTCTATTTTTTCGCAAATCTTCCAGCGTCAGCCTCCATTTCCTCCTCTGGTCCAAACTCCCAATAGCAATCTACTAAAAACAGATTGACACCCAAAGAGAAGGTATGATAATTTAATATTTGTGTTTTAATACTCTACCAATTTAGCAGAGTAAAGCAAAAAATAAAAAGGTAGCAAACAGAAAGAGGGTTGCATCATGAATGCAGTTGTACTTGCAGTTCTAATCATGCTTGTTCTCAGCCTTTTGCGTGTGAATGTGGTTCTTGCCCTTGTGGCGGGTGCACTGGCAGGCGGGCTGGCAGGCGGTTTAAGCATAGATAAAACAATTGAAATCTTTTCAAACGGGCTGGGAGGAAGTGCTGAAGTTGCTTTAAGCTACGCCTTATTAGGTGGTTTTGCCATTGCAATCTCGGCAACAGGCCTGCCAAATCTGATGGTTGAATGGGTTCTTGCAAAAGTCGGCAAGGATGGTGAATCCAGAGGGAAAACATTATCAAAAGCACTGATCGTATTTTCAATTTTACTGATGGCGATTTTTTCCCAAAATCTGATTCCAATCCATATTGCGTTTATTCCGATTTTAATTCCGCCTTTATTGAAGGTCATGAATGAGTTGAAAATTGACCGTCGATTAATTGCGTCTGTATTGACATTTGGTTTGACGGCACCTTATATTCTATTGCCGGTGGGCTTTGGCCAGATCTTCCAAGGGATCATTGCAGAAAATATGGAAAGCAGCGGTTTGGCGGTAAACATGTCCGACATTCCAAAAGCGATGCTGATTCCGACTGCAGGTCTTGTTGTTGGTTTGCTCATTGCGATTTTTGTTTCTTACCGCAAGAAAAGAGACTATCAAACAACTGAAATCGTTGAGATGGAAAAAGGCGAGTACTCAAAAGCGGGCATTATCTTGTCCCTGGTTGCGATTGTTGCAGCATTGGTTGTTCAGCTGCAGCTTGATTCCATGATTTTTGGTGCTTTAGCCGGTATTTTAGTGATTTATATCAGTGGGGCTGTTAAGTGGCGCGAAGCTGATCAGCTTTTAACAGAAGGTATGAAGATGATGGCCTTTATTGGATTTGTTATGCTGGCAGCTTTCGGATTTGCTGATGTCCTAAAAGAAACTGGAGACGTGGAAAGGCTTGTTGAGCAGGCAGCAGGAGTCATTGGCAACAATAAATCACTTGCGGCATTGCTTATGCTTCTTGTTGGTTTGCTTGTGACAATGGGAATCGGTTCTTCATTTTCAACGATTCCAATCATTGCAACCATTTTCGTTCCGCTTGCACTAGAGGTTGGCTTCAGCCCAATGGCGACAATCGCATTAGTAGGAACTGCCGCAGCGCTTGGAGATGCTGGATCCCCGGCATCAGACAGTACTTTAGGACCGACAGCAGGCTTAAATGCTGACGGACAGCACAACCATATTTGGGACACATGTGTGCCAACATTCGTGCACTATAACATCCCGCTGATCCTCTTTGGATGGCTGGCAGCGGTTATTCTTTAATAAAGGCTGTTTTCGCAAAGTTTGTTGCTTATAAACTAGTTTTAATTACTGAGTTGATT
>NZ_JAGGQS010000011.1:114098-142489 GCF_018613175.1 Bacillus sp. ISL-47
GGCAAGCTTTATAGTCCAAAAACAACAATCTATACGAAAAGAGCCTTAATAAAAGACTATGTGGCACCCTGCTGATTGGGGCGGAAGGTATGAGATCCTCAAAAATAAACAGGCAGCAAAGCATAGTAAAAGCAGCTTCTCTTTTTTTGGGGAGGCTGCTTTTCTATATACTTTTAACCACCTTAAAAGTGGGTTACCATAAAGAAAAACGAACCGAGGTGGCTTCAGTGTATTTTGGGAAAGTAAGAAAACAGGTTTCCAGCAGGATACCGCCCAACCAGAACGTTACGACGTCCTTTCCTGTTTTGCATTATGGAAATGTCCCTTATTACAGCAATATGCAGGATTGGTCTCTAAAGATTTTTGGGGAAGTGGAAAAGGAGGTTTCCTTGTCTTATGACGAGGTGATGAATCTCCCGCAGACTGAGTATAAAAATGACATTCACTGTGTCACGGGCTGGTCAAAACTTGATAATGTGTGGAAGGGAATTTCGACTGTAGAGCTGGCCAGGATTGCAGGTGTAAAAGAGACTGCAAAATTTGTCATCCTCCATGCAGAGGAAGGATGGACAACTAACCTTCCAATTGATGATTTTCTAAGGGAGACCAGTATGCTGGCGCATACGCATAATGGTGAAAAGCTAACACCTGAGCACGGATTTCCGTTGCGTGCAGTGATTCCCCATCTTTATTTTTGGAAAAGTGCGAAGTGGGTGAGAGGCATTGAATTTTCAGAATCTGATAAGCCGGGATTCTGGGAGAAAAACGGTTACCATAATTATGGGGATCCCTTTAAAGAAGAACGCTTCAGCTGGGATTAAATCCATCGTAAGCATTGGCAGAGTTTTTCATTATATTCACTTGAAAACACTTATGAATAAGGTTTATAATAAGGTAATTACTTATGATTGCTTAAGTAAAAGCAATTTTACTTAAAGAAGCAGGCGGTTTAATATGTTCCAAGAAGAAAGGTTAATAGCGATACTGAATTATCTGGAAAACAATAAGCGGATATCAGTAGAACAAATTTGTACATTGTTTCATGTATCCAGAGATACGGCAAGGCGCGATCTGGTTAGGCTTGAAGAGGAACAGAAGATCATCCGGACGAGAGGGGGAGCAATTCTGCCAACTCCCCGCCATGAAGTAAAGGATTATGCCAATCGGCTAAAGATGGTTTCGTCCGAGAAAAAAAGAATCGGGCAAGGGGCAGCATCCCTTATCCAAGACGGCGAAAGAATTATTTTGGATACCTCCACCACCGTTCAGGCATGTGCCGAAAATATGGGAGAAATTTCTTGTACGGTTATAACCAATTCAATTAACCAGGCGGAAATACTTTCATCAAATCCCAATGCGGAAATATTGCTGCTTGGCGGCATGCTGCAAAAGGAGCACCGCTTTTTATACGGCTCTTCTGTTATTGAAAAGCTTTCACAGTATCAAGTAGATAAAGCATTCATTGGAGTAGTCGGCCTTTCGGAGAGCGGCCTATCTCTTGCTCATGAGGAGGACGGCATGGTTAAAAGAAAAATGATCAGCCAGGCTGACCAGGTAATTGTCCTTGCTGACCATACCAAAATCGGTGTAAACGAGTTTTTTAAGTTTGCCGAGTTAAGTGATGTTGATCTGCTTATAACGGATAAAATGCCTGAAAAAGCTTTTATCGACATATTGGAGAGGTTTAATGTGGAATTGCTGATAGCAGAGGGCTAATCAAATAGGCGCTGGCGTAACCCGCTTGGGGCGTGACGGCCTGTGCTCTTAAACGAAGCATTCCCTTAACCATAAAAGCGTTACTAGCTGGAAAGCAGCTGTAACGCTTTTTTTATTAGCAGGATCTGTTTACCATGCCCGTTGATTTCCACTGCAGGTGTTCGCATTACACGAGCGGTTCAAGGCGCCTCCTTGCCCCTTCCGCTCCACTCCACAATGATCTTTAGAAGGAGGCTGCCGTCCAACTAAAATCCAAAGAGCATGGAAAAGATATTCTTCTTTTTAAGCCTTTTCTTTGTTTTTTCCTGATCAAAAACCAAAAGATTATCTGCCTGAATTTTACGGCTGTTTCCAGCTTGCTTGGCTTCAAGTGCTTCAATCCGTTTATTCAAGCGTTCTATCTCTTTCTGAAACTCTTCTATTTCCCGGCGGTGCTGAAGCAGCTGATAAGAGACAACGTCATCTGCTTTTCCGTTCAGCCTCTGCTCAAGTTCGCTTATTTTTAATAAAACCTTTTCCATGGCTGGGTTCGTTTGTTCGCTTTGGACAGTTCCTTTTCTGGCCTTTTTGCCCCTCACGGTTACATCCTGCAAAATCAATCCCTGATTCAGCTGATCCTGAACCTGCCTCAACAGATCAATATCACCATCCGTAAATAAATAATGCCCCAATTCATTCCGTTCCGTCCGGAGTTCCAGTTGTTTGACCCATCGCTGCACAGTGCTAGGTGAAACCCCTAATAATTTGGCTACAGCACTCGTATTCATCCTGATCCCCTCCCGTTTTCCAAACCCATTCTCTATTGAAAACGGGAAGTCCTTCCCAGGTGACAAAACAAGTTTTCATTCGCCAAAGATAGTGTTAATTTTACATTTTTTTGAGTTCTTCATTGTCTTCCGATGAATCCATCTTGAAAAATCTATCGGTAATCCAGCCAATAGTGCTTCCAATCAGGGCGCTTCCCATTATGTCAGAAGGATAATGATGGCCAGCCCAAATACGTGAAAAGCCTGTAAGAACTGAAAGCCAGCACAAAATGCGTCCTATAAATCGATTTCCGTATAGGATGACAATGGAAGCAGCAAATGATAGCAGTGTATGCTTGCTTGGAAAAGTGGAATCCCTTTTCGATGGAATCAGTATCCCGACCTTTCTTTTTACAAAGGGCCGCGGTTTAAAATAAATAAGCTTGATGATTCTGTTCAGGACTAGTGCAAACAGAGAAGCCAGCACAGCCTTTTTAGCTGTCCTTCTTGCCGGTCCTTTCGCCAGCCACATACCTGCCAGTGCAAATAAAAATACATACCTTGCCTTATTCGAAATGAGAATCATCAGAAGATCCAGGGGGGCAAAACGGCCGGATATCCGGGTTATTGCGTTGAAAATCTTTTCATCCATTTTACAATCTCCTTTTGCCTTAATACCTTTAATATTTGCCACTTTGCCTTTTATAACTCAAAACCTGATATGGGAATTTGCTTAAGCAATCCGTTTGCAGAATAAATACAAAAATACGCTTTACCACAGCCTAAAACAAAATAAAAACCATGCAGCAATAGCATGGTTCTTAACGATACTTATTTTCTAAAAAAATCTTTGAATACAAGGGAAGCAAAGCCCATATACGCACTGATGGTATATCCGCTTTTAACAAAATGGGTGTAATTCCAAAATAACATTGAGGTACCTCCTTTAAAATTGAATTCCCCCGCTTGGCAGGGGAAGAGATTTATTTTATCTGTCCAGAACGGACCGAAAGCCAATCGTTCATATAGTAAGGTACCTTTCCATCTGATGTAAGGTTTGCATGTCCGCCCTTTAGCAGGTGAAATTGTTTATCCTTGCTTGACACCAGGTTCATGACGGGTAGAAGCTGCTCTTTCGGTACAAGGCGGTCAAAGCTCGAAGCAACTGCAAGGAGATTTGCGTTAATATTGCCAAGAGCTGCTTTTTTTCCATCGATGACAAGGCTGCCTTTGACAAGCTTGTTTTCTTTTCCGAGATCATGCAATATTTGCTTTAAAGCTGCACCGGCAAACGGAATATGGCCATTTGTCCAGTGGTTGAACCGCTTCCACCTTTTGGCGTATTCTTCATTGTCGGCACGGCTCAGAAGGGATAAATAAGGGGAATAATAGACAGGTGAGGTAACCAGCCGCATTCCCGTTTTAATGGCCGGGGCAGGAATTAGGCCCCATGCATCCAAGATAGAATCCAGGTCAGCGCCTGTTTCCCGCAATTCCTCTGCCCACTGGTCGAACACCGGAACGTGGCTAAAATCAATCGGCGCAACAGAAAGGATCAAATTTTTAACCGGTTCTTCTGCAATGGCAGCATAAATGGCTGCAAAAGTTCCGCCCAGGCAAAAGCCCATAACCGTTAATTCCTCTGCTCTGGAATGGGATAGAGTTCTCCTGACACCCTTCTGAATGTATTGGACAATATAGTCATCCATCGTAATGTCTTTATCCTCATAGCCTGGAATGCCGAAATCGAGCAAGTAAACATCATAGCCGCTGTTGGTCAAGGCTTCGATTAAACTGTTCTGCGGCCCCAAATCAAGAATAAAAGCTTGATTTACAAGCGAATAAACAAGGAAGACTGGTACCTTGTAATTCTTTTCAGCGGGCGCATAATGCCAGAGAACCGCTTTGTTTTTCTTCCAAACAGCCGTACGGGGAGTGAACCCTGTTTCCGGTTCAGGCTGCTTGATGGTTTTGAAAAATCCTTGCAGTTTTTTCGATAAAGGATTTTCTGCCATCTTATTGATCCGCGCTTTCACTGCTGCTGGAAGATTCTAATTTTGATGGTGGGCCGCCTAGCGATTTTTTTAATTCCTCCATCGCTTGAGCCAGAGACATCACTCTCTCATCGATCAGATCCATTTTTTCTTCCGCCTGAACCGTCAATTTAGCGGCATTTGCCACATCAGTTTTTGTTGGGAAATTTAGAGGGATGGAGAGAGTTTCAATGGCTTGCTGCAGCTTTTTCATCGCGGCGGCCGTCACCTCAGAGCGGGTGAGCATATTGTTTAACACATCTTCTTTATTGATGGAGTTCTGGATCGATTCATTCAGCTCTTTCTCCACCTTCATCCCTACCTTTTTTATGGCGTTCAATAGGGCATCTGTATGGTTTATGGTCATATTCATTCTCCTTTCTTAAAGATGCAGTTCAAAAAGGCTAATCCTCCTTTTTGAACGGTAATCATAAATTAAATAACTAAAGTGATACAGTCATGCCTCCGTCTACAACTAAAACCTGGCCTGTAACGTAATCAGAGGCATTTGAGGATAGGAAGACAGCAGCTCCTTTTAAGTCATCGTCATTGCCGAATCTTCCAGCAGGAATGCTTTGGAGAATTACTGAGCTTGATTGTTCCAAAGCTTTTGTCATTTTCGTTGGAAAAAAGCCAGGAGCAATGGCATTTACCTGGATACCTAAAGGGGCCAGTTTTACAGATAAATCCTTTGTGAGGGAGATAACTGCTCCTTTGCTGGTGCTATAGGCGACTGCGTCCAGAAAAGCCGAATTTGTCCCCCTCATCCCGTTAACAGAAGAAATATTGATGATTTTTCCGCTGCCCTGTTTCGTCATCACCTTTGCGGCTGCCTGTGAAAATAAAAACAGACCCTTTAAATTTACATTCATGACTTTGTCCCATTTATCAGCAGGCAGTTCCAGTGCGGGTGCAATCCATGACGTGCCGCTATTATTGATGAGGATATCAATGCTTCCGAATTTTTCTAAAGTTTTATTGATTACATTTTGGATGTCTTCTTCGCTCGTAATGTCACACTCCATGGCAAGCGATTGGATACCTCTTGCAGTTAAACTGCTGCTGACACGCTCGCATGCTTCGAGATTGCGTGAACACACTACAACGTTCGCCCCTGCGTCTCCAAGTGCATTCGCCATTTGCTCGCCAAGTCCACGTCCGCCGCCTGTTACGATTGCGGTTTTATTATCCAAATGAAATAACTCATTCAGTTCCATCGTCATCCCTCCCTTTAGCAAAATTGTGTTAGCTATTCTTTTAGCAGATTTATTTTAAAATAGACTTCGATATAGTATAGACAAGCAAACCACCAGTGGTGCCAAAATTGGTATTTTCGCCTTGTCCCAAAATGTATAAGGGAGAAGGAAAGAGAAAAGGATGAATAATAAACTGGAAGGAGGCCAAAACATGGACAGGGATCAAATTGAGGAGATCTTTTATGAATCCGGCTCTCAAGTGCTTAACAGCGGATTGGCTTATAAAGTGTGGCTGAAGGGGGAATGGGATACGGATAACAGGGAGGATATAGAGGATTTTCTGAGTGCTTATTCCTTTGTTGGCGAAAGAGAGCTTTATGCAGATGAACTTCTCTATCACTACCGCATTTTTAAATATATCTCAGAAAAAAATGAGCTTTCTTTTTTCTCGTGGTAAAAAAAACAAACACAGATCAGAGACCTGTGTTTGTTAATAATATTATAATTAACTAGCCATTTTCTGCTGCTTGTTAGCTGCTTTGTAGTGGTTTTCAAAGAATTCGTTTGTATCCTTTACAACTACTTTGCTAAGCAGGATTAATGCGATTAAGTTTGGAATCATCATTAATGCGTTTGCCATGTCAGCGAAAGCCCAAACGGTTGTCAGGCTTGCAACTGCTCCGATTCCAGTAGCAAAAATGTATACTCCGCGGTATGCCATGATGCCTTTTGTTCCAACAAGGTATTCAAAGCATTTTTCACCGTAAACATACCAGCCCACAATTGTGGAGAAACCGAAGAAAATAACTGAGAATGCTACAATATATTCCCCAACTGTGCCAAGGGCGTGTGCGAATGCTGCACTCGTTAATGCACCGCCGTCAAGATTGGCTTCGTGCTGAACGCCTGATAATAAGCCGCCTGTTGTATCCCAGAATCCTGTAATGATTAGAACTAATCCAGTCATTGTACAAACAACGATTGTAACAATAAAAGTACCTGTCATAGCAACTAGCGCCTGTTTTACAGGATGGTCTGTTTTGGCGTTACCTGCAATAAGGGCAGCTGTACCAAGACCGGCTTCATTGGAGAAAATACCTCTTGATACACCGTTTTTAATCGCTTCTGATACAACAACACCAACAAATCCGCCAGTTGCTGCAACAGGATTAAATGCATAGTAGAAAATGGTTTCAAAACCAGGGATAATCTGGTCGTAGTTAACGGCAAGGATAATCAAAGCCCCGCCAATATAAAGCACTGCCATGATTGGTACGAAGAATCCGGCAACTGTACTGATGCGCTGAATTCCTCCAAAAATAATTAATGCAGCAAGTACTGCTAAAACAATCCCTGTTACCCAGTTACTAATGCCAAAAGAAGTATCCATGACAGCTGCGATTGTGTTTGATTGAACACTGTTTCCGATTCCAAGTGCTGCAAATGCGCCAAATATGGCAAATGCAACAGCCAGCCACTTGAATTTTTTGCCCAGGCCGCGCTCTACATAATACATAGGCCCGCTTGAATACTCGCCATTTGCATTTTTCACACGATATTTCATGGCTAATAATGCTTCGGCATATTTAGTTGCCATTCCAAGCAAACCAACGATCCACATCCAAAAGATGGCACCAGGTCCCCCTAGCGTAATCGCCGTTGCCACCCCGGCAATATTACCGTTTCCGATTGTAGCAGCCAGAGCCGTCATAAGGGCTTTAAAGTTACTGACATCTCCCTCATCATTAGAGGAAGCTTGCCCTTCCTTTGTGAATCCTAATTTAAATGCATACAGCAATCTTCTGAACTGAAGACCTTTCAGCATGAATGTTAAAAGAACACCAGTACCAAAAAGCAAAACCAAACTTGGTGTTCCCCAAAGTACCCCGTTAATTTTATTAAGCGTTTCAAGCATAAAATCGTCGCCTCCCAGATGTTAACGCTTTCAATTTTTATGAACTAAACGAATAAACTATGATGATTTTGTGAACATGTCCTATTGTAAAATTATCTGAATATAACTTCAACCCATTTTCATAAATTAAAATTATTAAGAATTTTATAAAAAAAGTACCAGGTACCACCCTAATTTTGTCGAATCGCCGTTATAGCTTTGGTAGAGTGTTGGGGGTGGAATGAGGTATAATATTATAGGTTAGAAATGGTGTTATTGGAATTTCAATAGGTTATTTATTTTGAGAGTATATATTAGTGGTTTAAAGGGGTTTTAGGATTGGGTGAAGATAAAATGGAAAAAGATCCGTTTAAGAGGACGTTTGGCAATCTCGAGGAACTAGTTGATAAGATTCGGGATGTTTTGGAATGTCCAGTGACAATAGAGGATGTCAATCATCGCCTGATTGCCTATAGTACGCATGACGATCAGACGGATACGGCAAGAATTGCGACGATTATCAGCAGAAAGGTGCCGGAAAAGGTAATCAACCGTCTATGGAAGGAACGGGTGATTCCCCAGCTCATGCAAAACGGTGAACCTTTGAGAATTCCGGAAATAACGGAAATCGGCCTCGGCAACCGGGTAGCAATCTCCATCCGTAATCATAATGAAGTACTGGGCTATATTTGGGCAGTGGAGGAAGAAACGCCTTTAACAGAAAGCAAGCTGAACCTTCTAAAACTGGCTGCCCAGTCTGCAAGGACCGAACTGTTAAAACTAAACTCGCAAAAAAGGAAAAGAGTGGAAGGGTACCAGGACTTTTTCTGGGAGCTTTTAACCGGCCATTTTCAAAGCCATAATGAAATTTTGGGCCGATTCGAGGATCTGAATATCAAGCCGCCATCACCCTTTGCGGTTCTCGTCTTTCAGTTTAAGGAAGAGATCACGTCAAAAATCGAACAAAATATTATTTATCTGACTACAACAAGCCAGAAAATTAATATTACCTTTTATGCAGCGATGGGGAATGAGTTTATCATCCTGGCAGCACCGCCTGAACCTTCTTTATCTGAAAAACCATTCATTGAGTTCATCCAGTTCTTCATCGATCAAATGAAGACCAGGTTTACCATCGACCACATTAGCGGTGCCACCGGAACCATCTATGACCGTTATGAAAAAGTGGAAAAGAGCTACCAGGAGGCATTAAAGGTTCTGAGGCTTAAAGAACAATTTACGGAAGAAATCCAGGAGGTTTATAGCTATCAGCAGCTTGGTATATTCCGCTACCTCGATTCGATTCTGGAGAAAAAGCGGGCAGAACCTTATGAGCACCCTGCAATCGAAAAGCTGGTAAAATACGATGCCGAGCATCGAACCAATCTACTAGCCACTCTGGAAGCTTTTATCGACCATGACAGCAATGTAAACGAAACAGCAAAAAAACTTCACGTCCATATGAACACACTTAACTATCGGCTGAAGAGAATCACAGAGATAGGGGAAGTTGATTTAAAAAATACCAATACAAAACTCTCCTTGTATCTTGAGCTGAAAATCAGGCGTTTGGAAAAAAAGAGCCCTCATTTGTAGATTTCCACAAATGAAGGCTCTTTCATTTTACCGAATTAACAATGACAGCGCTTTAATAAAATTATTATACTGAGTATAGTAAATTTCATACTTGATAGATTGAAAGGGGATTTTTCCATGATTATTGGAGTACCTAAAGAAATTAAAAACAACGAAAACCGCGTTGCTGCAACACCAGCAAGCGTTGATGCACTAGTTAAATCCGGACATAAAGTACTTGTTGAAATCGATGCAGGAATTGGAAGCGGTTTCACAAATGAAGACTATACAGAAGTTGGAGCTGTCATTGTTGATACAGCAGCAGAAGCTTGGGCTGCTGAAATGGTCATGAAGGTTAAAGAGCCGCTTCCATCTGAGTATGGATATTTCCGTGAAGGTTTGGTTCTTTTCACATATCTTCACCTTGCAGCTGAACCTGAGCTGGCAAAAGCTTTAACTGAAAAAGGTGTTACTGCTATTGCTTATGAAACAGTAGAAGTAAACCGCACATTGCCACTTCTTACTCCAATGAGTGAAGTAGCAGGACGCATGGCTTCTCAAATCGGTGCTCAGTTCCTTCAAAAAACAAATGGCGGCATGGGAATTCTTTTAGCAGGCGTTCCTGGCGTATCACGCGGCAAAGTGACAATCGTTGGCGGCGGTGTAGTAGGTATCAACGCTGCGAAAATGGCAATCGGCCTTGGTGCACAGGTTACAATTATCGACTTAAGCCCAGAGCGTCTTCGCCAGCTTGACGATATCTTTGGAAACAGCATCCAAACTCTAATGTCTAACCCATTCAATATTGCACAAGCAGTTAAAGATGCAGATCTAGTAATCGGTGCTGTTCTTATTCCAGGAGCTAAAGCACCTAAGCTTGTAACAGAAGAAATGATCAAAACAATGAAGCCTGGTTCTGTAGTTGTAGACGTGGCAATTGACCAAGGCGGTATTTTTGAAACGGTTGACCATATTACAACTCATGACAACCCAACTTATGAAAAGCATGGCGTTGTACACTATGCAGTTGCGAACATGCCTGGTGCCGTTCCAAGAACATCTACAATCGCTCTTACAAATGTTACTATTAACTACGCTCTGCAAATTGCCAACAAAGGCGTTGTAAAAGCAATTGAAGATAACGCTGCACTTAAGCTTGGCGTTAATGTTGTAAATGGCAGCATCACATACCCAGCGGTTGCAAAAGACCTTGGCTATGACTATGTTTCTGTAGAAGAAGCATTTGATAAAGTCAAAGCAGTAAACTAATATACTAAAACCCCCTGGCCATGAGGCTATGGGGGTTTTGCTTTTGGTACTGGCAGGCTTCAATTTTTACCAAATTATTCTTGTATATAATCCACCCATAAAACGATGTCATTCAGCGAATCATTATAATAAGGTTGGTAAGCCTTAATTATTTCCTCCCTTTCCTGATTAATAGGAGAGGGCTTTTTTATGTGCACTGCTATGCTGAAATAGATTTAAAATTTGAGCATGGATAGCTGTCCGGCGCAAAGCGCCTGCCCCCTCGAGTCTTCTGCTTTTTTTAATAGCCCACTCAAAATGCGGACATCTGCATATTAAATAGAGAAGGCATTGAAATGAAGGAGGTTACCCAATATGTATCACTATAGAAGCCCTTATCATGGCGGGGGCGACAGATTCTTTTTCGGAGGACCGTTTGTAGGCGGTCTGCTGGGAGGTTTTTTGGGAGGCGGATTAGGTGCAGCATTATTTACTCCAAGACCATTCTACGGTCCGCCGCGGCCATTCTATGGGCCCCCGGCACCGTTTTACGGTCCTTATGGCGGCGGATACCCGGGATACGGTCCTTATGGATACGGAGGAAATCCTTATTATCGGTAAAAAGATAAAGCTCTCTGGCTGGAGAGCTTTTTTATTTTCTGCAGAAATGACTCTTATCTACATCCACCGAAGCTTAAGAGTCAAATCACAGCATTTCACATTATCTTCCTTCTCGGATTCGAAATGAAGACTGAGGCCATCTGGCGTATAAGACACAGAAGGTATTTGAGAAATGCCTGTTGATTTTATCATCCTTTCAACTTCACTCATTTTTGATTGTTGGGCAGCTGACATCAGATCGTATGAAAATTTCCTTGACTCCGCCATATTTACCAGCAATGTGCTGGCATCCCTCATGATCACTTCCATTTTTTTTGCCGAGCTCATGAACATCTCGGGATCCACACCAGGAAATGTCCTATAAAAATAAACAGGATGGTAAAAGCCTTGATAATTTGCAGGAAAATGCTGGAATCCAGAGGGTGGAGAATAGGGTCCTGGCCTTGGGTATCGAAAAAAATAATAGGGGTGCATCCGGTTCTGCCCCTTTCTTCATGTATATTCACTGAACGCATTTCCAATATATGAAAAAAGGGCTCTTCCTATGAAAGTCATTTATGAAATGTTGGGAACCAAAATTCACTCTTTGTCCTCCGTCATAGAAAAAAGGCTATCGCATATGGTTGCTTTAGAAGGGCAAATTTTAAAAGGATTGATATAATAATTAAAGGGGTAAAGGAAGGGAATGAAGAATATATAAATGCGTGTTAGATGAAATTGGGAAACGCAATTAAAACAGGATAGGAGGCCCCATATGGAACTGGAACTTATTTTGGAAGTCATTGAAAATAACGGGTATTTGGGGCTATTTCTATGGCTTTGGGTGGGCGTTTTTATTTTTCCTGTTCCCAATGAACTGATTGTTATGACTGTCGGCCTTTCTTCCTCTTTAAAATCGCTTCATCCTGTACTCGCGTTTATTGTGATTTATTTCGGAATACTGGCTGCCCTTACCACTTGCTATACAATCGGCCGTTTTATCGGCAGGCCGCTTCTGCAATATTTCAAGAGAAGCAAAAGGTTTTCCAGGGCGATTGACTCTTCTTTAAAGCTAATGGAAAAGTATCATGCCTTTTCCCTCTCCTTCAGCTATTTTGTCCCAGGCATCCGAAACTTCCTTCCCTTTTTGTATGGCTTCAGTAAACTGCCTTATAAAAAATTCGCTCTTTTTGCATACAGCGGCGCGCTGTTATGGCTATCCCTTACTTTTACACTTGGATATGTATTTGGGGACCATATTGATACAATTATCAAGCATGAAAAGGAATTATTGCTTGGACTAGCGGTTATAGCTGTGCTAACGCTTGCCGTTCGTCTTATCAGAAGAAAGCGCGGAAAAGAGGACGAAAAGCTTCATGACCAGGGCTTGGGATTATAGATTAAAAAGGCAGCTGAGCAGCTGCCTTTTGTTTATTTAATGCTGTTTTCTTAAAGATTGTTGTTTAGTTCCGTGAATAAAAAAATGGTAAATCAACCAGTCCTCAATACTTGTTTAAAAAGCAACAAAGTTTGCGAAAACAGTCCTATTAAAAAAGCCGCCTAATACTGATTTCGATGCTCAACAAGGTCGATGGCGCCAAGCACAATATGGGCGAGCCCAAAACCAACGATGGTATTTGATACTGTTTTATTTGTTCTGCGGCGCTGATTCATTGCATAGCCTGCAGCAGTAACGGCGGTGCCAAGTACAGCCGGAATTAATCCTTCGCGAACACGATTCATGGCGGTCACCTCTTTTATCGTGATTGTCCAACAGGACATACCTATTTTGTTCTTATATAATGAATTATAGTATGACAACATTTTACATAAGGAAGGGGATAGGGGAATGGATTTGAAAGATACATTAATTGAAACGCTTGGAATGGAAATACTGACTCTTGAAAAAGGCCGTGTGGTGGCTACTATGCCTGTTGACGGACGGACCCGCCAGCCGTTTGGATTGCTGCATGGCGGAGCTTCCGTTGCTCTCGCTGAAACCGTAGCAAGCATTGGTGCCTACGAGCTTTGTGACAAGGAAACAGAATCAGTAGCCGGCCTTGAAATCAATGCCAACCATATCCGGGCTAAAAAGGACGGAACCGTGACAGCGGTCGCAACAGTCCTGCATCAGGGCCGAACTACTATGGTGTGGGATATTAAAATTACAGATGAAGACGATAAGCTGGTCTGTACCTCAAGATGTACAATGGCAGTTATTAAAAGGAAATAAGGGATTAAAAAGAAGCTTGTTTCATTGGAAACGGGCTTTTTTTGTGGGGAAGGGATGTCGGGCTGCCACAACAGGCAAGCTTATCAGCCCCTTCAAAAGCGAAAATAAAAGCCCGCGGAAGTGCATAACTCCCGCGGGCTTTAGATCTATTGATCCTTACTGGCTGACTTTTTCATATGCGGTGCATTTTTCAAATCATCCTGTACGCTTTGATCCCAGAGCTTGACGCCAGAATTATAAGCAGCACGGGCGATTAAATGCCCGGCAACAGGAGAAGTCATGAAGATGAACACAATACCGAGCAGCACTCGGGAATTGAAAAAGCCATCTTTTACATAAAAGAAGAGCAGCGTTCCAAGCAGAATGGACATCACACCCAAAGTAGCTGATTTTGATGCCGCATGGTTTCTCGTGTAGATATCCGGAAGCCTAATGACGCCATATGCTGCAACAAGACTTAAAAAGGCTCCGATTATGATTAGCACAATGATGGCAATATTAGCGATCTCGTTCATTTTCTATAATAACCCCCTTCTCCAAATATTTAGAGAAGGCTACAGTCCCGATGAAAGCGAGAATTCCGATAAGAAGGATGACCTCCACAAACGCACTTGTATTCAGGGCGATTGAAATAAGAGCGACAATCGCCACAAGATTAATGCCGATTGCATCAAGCGCTACTACTCGGTCAGGAGTTGTAGGCCCTTTAATGACTCTGTAAATCAATCCTATGGTAGCAGCCGATATGATCAGAATGGCAATTAACACAACGGTATTCAGCATTATCGGCTCACCTCCATAATCGCTTTTTCAAACGTGTTTTTAATTGAATCAATAGTTTCCTTTGCATCCTCGATATCGATCGCATGAATGTATAGGATCTTGTTATCAGGTGAAACGTCTACAACCAGTGTCCCCGGAGTCAGCGTAATCAGGTTGGAAAGCACCATGATTTCCCAATCCTCTTTCAGGACAGTAGGATAGGCGAAAATTCCCGGGCGCATATCAAGCTTAGGCTTTAACAATACTTTAAGCACGCCAATGTTAGCTAGGATAAGCTCCTTGATGAAAATAAACAAAAGATTGATCACTGCCACAACTCTTAAAAGATAAAAACGGGAATCGAAAAATCTTCTGAAAGTAAAGATGATGAGCAGGCCAAAAAGGTATCCTTTAAGGAACGCAACCGGTTCATATGATCCTGTTAAAAACATCCACATAAATCCAAGGAACACATTTAATAATATTTGAAATGCCATACTCAATACTCCTTTAAAACTGCTTCAATATAGATAGTTGGATTTGCAAGAGTTTCAGCAGCCTGTGAGATATACGGATAAACAAATTCAGAGCCGACACCGTAAAGAACGGCCATTACAACAAGGATAACAGGGGCAATCATCATTTTTCCTACAGGTACTTTGTCTTCCCCATTATAAGCGCGAGGAGTTCCCCAGAATCCATTGATAAAAATCTTCATAATGGAAAATAGAACCAGAAGGCTGGACATTAAAACGATTCCAGCTCCCCAGTATTGCTCCGCTTCAAACCCGCCTTTCACAATAAGAAGCTTTCCAATGAAGCCGCTTAACGGCGGGATTCCGGCCAGGGCAAGCGCAGCGATAAAGAAGGTCCAGCCTAAGCCAGGATAGCGTTTGATCAAACCGCTTATCTTATGCAGGTCACTCGTGCCTGCAATCGCTATAACAATTCCGGCAAGTAAAAATAAAGCCGCTTTAATAATCATATCATGGACCAAATAGAAGATGGACCCGGAAAGAGCATCCGGTGTCATTGCTGAAATACCAAACAGAATCGCACCCACAGCCACAATAATATTGTAGATGATAATCTTTTTAACATCCCAGTAAGCAATCGCTCCAATTACACCGACGATAATCGACATAATCGCCAGAATGCTCAGGAGCTGATGGGTAAACCCGATATCATGGTAAAAGAACAATGTATAGGTCCTTGTGATTGAATACACGCCGACCTTTGTCAGCAAAGCTCCGAATAAGGCCAGTATCGGAGCCGGCGGTGCGTAATACGAACCTGGCATCCAGAAGTATAAAGGGAAAATGGCCCCTTTTAATCCGAAAACGATCAAAAACAGTACGGCTATAACTGTTATAATTCCAGGTTGTGCAACTTGGCTGATTTCGCTGATGCGAACAGAAATATGCGCCATATTAAGTGTGCCGACGACGGAATACAAATAGGCTACAGCTATAACAAATAAAGCGGAAGAAATTACATTCACTAGAATATATTTAATTGACTCCCTGAGCTGGGCTTTCTTCCCTCCCAACACAAGCAAAACATAGGAGGCCATCAGCATAACCTCAAAAAAGACGAAGAGGTTGAAGATGTCACCGGTTGTGAAAGCACCGTTCACACCAACAATCAAAAAGTTGAATGCAGCATAATAATAAAACTTTTCCCGATCTTCTCCTATGCTCCAAAAGGAATAAATCAGGCATGCAAAAGCGACTATGCTGGTTGTCAGAACGAGAATGGCAGACATCATATCAGAAACAAGCGTAATGCCAAAGGGTGCCTCCCAGCTTGAAACATCTAAAGTCTGTATCCCGTCATTCCTCACCTTCTGAACCAACAAGGCTGAAACCATAATGGTAATCACTGATGAAAGGCCTGCAATCCATCTTTGCAGCATGATTCTTTTAGCAGCAAAGATTAGAAGCACACCCGTAATTAAAGGAATCAGGATGGGCAATATCAAAAAGTTAATCATTTCCTTCAGTTCCTCTCATTCGATCCATATTATCTGTGCCAAGCTCCTGGTAAGCACGGTATGCCAATACAAGGAAGAAGGCTGTAACCCCAAAGCTAATTACAATTGCAGTCAGGATAAGTGCTTGGGGAATCGGATCAGAATATGAGCTTGCGTGTTCGCCGAGCAGCGGGGCAGCTCCCCTTTTTAAACCGCCCATTGTTAAAATCAGCATATGTGCGCCATGGCTAAGAAGGCCAGTTCCGACGATAATGCGCAGCAAGCTTTTCGACAGCATTAGATAAGTAGCTGACATAAATAAGATACCAATAACAAAAGCCATTAATATTTCCATTATTCATCCTCCCCTATCGTTTGAATAATGGTCATCGTAACGCCAACAACAACCAGGAAAACACCCAGATCAAACAGTGTAGCCGTATGGAGTGAAGTATCTCCCAATACAGGCAATTCGACATGACCAAACGCATGGGTTAGGAAGGGAACGTTAAAAAGCAATGCTCCCGCCCCTGTTCCGATTGAAAAAAGCAGCCCTATTGCAATCATATGAATATAATTGACAGGGAGAATTTTTGATACTGTTTTCATGTCAAAAGCCAATAACAGCAGAACAATTGCTCCGGATGTCAGCAAGCCGCCAACGAAGCCTCCACCTGGAGTATAGTGCCCAGCAAAGAAGATATGGATAGAAAAAAGAACAATGATAAACAAAACAACCTTTGTTGCCGTCTGCAAAATAACGTCATTTGTTTTCATTTTTCTTTCCTCCTTCCAGGCGAAGCTTAATCATAGCAAAAATTCCAAGTGCCGCAATCCCGAGAACGGTAATTTCGAACATGGTATCAAAACCACGGAAATCAACAAGGATAACGTTGACCATGTTTTTCCCAGCGGCCTCTTTATACGTATTTTCTACATAGTATTGTGCAATCGAATCAAACATCTTATTGCTGTGTGCTGAAAGGGCAATCATGGTTACAACCGCACCAACACCCACAGAAATAAGGGCGTTTGTCATTTTAAATCTGATCCGCTCTTCATGCCGCAGCTTTGGCAGATGGTAGAAGGCGAGCAGGAATAATGAAACTGAAATGGTTTCGATTACGAGCTGTGTCAGGGCAAGGTCAGGCGCACGGAAAATGACAAAGAAAAGCGAAACGGTGTATCCAACTGCCCCCAACAAAATAATGGAAGTCATTCTTGATTTGACAAATAGGATCGTAATAGAAGCAGCTGCAATCCCTAATGCCAGCAGGACTTCAGCGTAATGGATCGGTGCTACATTGCTCGTATCGAATTTAAATGCATCTTTAATAAATAAGGTAGCTGCCAATGCGACAATGAAAAAGGTGAAAATATAAACAAGATAGGTTCGGATAAACCCATTCATATATAATCTCGTCAAATTAAAGGAAGCTCTTTGTGAGACTTCAAGCATCCCATCATAAAAACGATTTAAAGCAAGCTTCTCAGGGAACATATCATATACTTTTCTCCACTTTGGCAGAGTTGCAAAAAGCAATATTCCCAAAGTAATGACACCCAAAGTCATAAATAGTTCCGGTGTAAAGCCATGCCAGAAGTAGATATGAGCATCATACATATATCCTTCTGCAGGCGGCATAATGGCTGCCTGTGCAGGTGAGATAAGCGTGTTCGCAATGATGTTAGGGAAGAAACCGATAATGATGACCAAAGAAGCCAGTACAATTGGTGAAATTAGCATTCCAATTGGAGCTTCATGCGGTTTCTTTTCCAATTTTTCAGGCTGGAATTTGCCTGTGAATGTTTTGAATACAAGCACCATGCTATAGATGAATGTGAATACACTTGCCACCCAGGCCAGAACTGGGAATAAGAAGCCCCATGTATCCAAATTGAAAATATCCATATCCAGAACACGGACCATGCCTGTAAAGAACATTTCTTTACTCAGGAATCCGTTGAAAGGCGGAAGTCCTGCCATGGCAAATGTGCCAATGATCGCCAAAGTGAAGGTGATCGGCATAAAATTCATAAGTCCGCCAAGCTTGCGGATATCACGGGTGCCGGTTTCATGGTCAACGATTCCAGCTACCATGAAGAGACTGCCCTTAAAGGTTGCATGGTTAATTAGGTGGAATACAGCAGCTGTTGTAGCAACAGTAAAATAACTATCTTCAACCGTTTCAAAGTGAAGAGCGGCAGCACCGATTCCGAGAAGGGACATAATCATGCCCAGCTGGCTGACAGTTGAAAAAGCAAGAATGGCTTTTAGATCCGTCTGTTTAACAGCCGAGAAGGAGCCCCAGAATAGTGTTACAATACCAAATCCGGCTACAAGCCACAGCCAAAGCGAATGCTCGGCAAATACCGGGCTCATTCTTGCCACTAAGTAAATGCCGGCTTTAACCATTGTTGCTGAGTGCAGGTAAGCACTGACTGGTGTTGGCGCTTCCATTGCATCAGGAAGCCAGATATGAAAAGGAAACTGTGCCGACTTTGTAAATGCACCAAGCAAGATGCAAAGCAGAGCAGGAACAAATAATGGATTGGTAAAAATTTCATCTGATTGTGCAATGATTTCCGTAATGCTGAAGGTCCCAGTCATCAGATATAAGAGAATGATCCCCGCAAGCATGGAAAGACCGCCGAAAACCGTTATGATCATCGATTTTTGTGCCCCGTAACGCGATTTTTCTCTGTGATACCAATATCCGATTAACAGGAAGGATGAAAAACTTGTAAATTCCCAGAAAGTATAAAGGACGAGCAAATTATCAGATAGAACAACTCCAAGCATCGCTCCCATGAAAAGTAGCAAATAAACATAGAAGGTATTCAGCTGTTCCTTGTTTTTATCCAAATAATAAATGGAATACAGAACAACTAAGGCTCCAATTCCGGTAATCAGCAAAGAAAACAGCAAACCTAATCCATCGACTTTAGCCGTGAATTCGATTCCGAGGGATGGAATCCATGAGAAAGATTTTGTTACTGATTGCTGATTAGAGGTGATGGATAAGTAAGAGATAAAATAACTGAATAAAAGGATTGGCAGAGGAAGAATAAACCAACCCGTATGTATTTGCCTAAAAAGCTTGTACGCAAGTGGCACAACTATGGCAAGTAAAAATGGTGAAATTATTGCCAGGTGAAGCAAAGACAAAACATTACCCCCTTTAATATGTATGTAATTTTCAGCAACATGGCTATTGTTTTAACACATTAATCTCTTAAATAGGAAAAATTTCTTATCTTCTGGAATCAAGCTTGTATAGATAAAAAGAATGTATTTTTCCTAATCAGAATGAATAAACTCCCCCTCATTTATCTCCTGAATCTGATTGTAAAAACCTTCACATTGCTCTCCAAAAATGAAGCGCTTTATAAAAAGTTTTTCCTTCTTGCATAATAATATCCAATCACATGGCAGTGTGACTTGATTTAGCCTGCCAAATGGAAATCATAAAAAGTCAACATTTCGACACGCCCATGCACCTAGAACAAATTATAACCTAAAATAAAAGTCTCTGCATTCATCAAACCCTTATCATTACAGGTTTTATCCCTTCTTTATTAAATAGGTAGAAACCCGAATCCATTAGGAAAATTTTTTTGAAATTAATTTTTAAAAATAGCTGTTTTCTATAGCTTGTTGCTTTTTTTAACAAGTTGAGAGTAGAGGCTGATCTCCGCTCCAGGATGCTCAGCGAACCGCGGGGCGGGCGGTGAGCATCCTCGGCGCACAGCGCGTGTGGGGTCTCACCTGTCCCCGATGGAGTCTCGCACCTTCCGCTCCAATCAACCAATTTTTTTATCAATACTTTTATTTAACAACAATCTTTAGAAAAGAGCCTTTTTAGAAAAAGCAGTTTTCACAAACTTTATTGCTTTTTTAAACAAGTAGTGAAGAGAGGTTGATTTCCGCTAAATGGTGTACCGTTTACAAAAAAAACAGTACATCCCAGTGAATAAAAAATACATTAATTATGCACACTACTCATAGGGTGGTGTTTGTATGATCAAACATAAAGTCTCAGCAGCCATTGCTATCTTTGCCCTGCTTTTCGCAGGAGCCTGGATACTCGATCATCAAACAAAACGGGATTTCTATATTCCTGGAGAAGAAGAAGTGGTCGAGATGATACCGGCAAATTATGAATTGGATGCCGGGGGTAAACAAAGGCTGAAGGTATTTGAATCAAGGGAATATGTGAGGATACAGACAGCGTCATAATAAAGAGGATGAGTTTCCTCATCCTCTTGACTGCTGTCCTATTAGTATTTGCTTCGCCCGCGGTTGTGAAAAATCATAATGGCAAGCGGAACGGTTATGATAAACGAAAGGAAAAACAAAAATAATAACTTAGAAAATGCCGTAATTTTTTTCTCGATGTCATCTACATACATATCGAAGAATTCACGAATGGAATCATTGCCTAATACATTTGATGCGGTAAGAAATTCTTCTTTGTCAAAGTCATAATAATAAAAATCCTTTTTCTTAAAAATAAATAGTTTATCTCTTTTTTGTTCCAATTCCAGAAATACAACACCGATGTGTGAGGAGTATTCCTCGATCACTTCCTCATTCTCCGAGGTGGAGGGGTCATCGGATGTAACAATTTTTGTAACGTTTCCCTGCATGCCATATGCATCAATGACTGTAAATGAGTTTTCATTATAATAGTGAACAGTACTGCGCAGCTGCTCTTCAAGCACTTCCTCAAATCCTTTTTCCACTTCCGAAGCTCCTGCCGGGATTATAAATAGAACCAATAACAAAAGAATGGCCATAAGAAAACATAATCCTTTTTTCAATTGTGTTCCCCCTTTATCTATAAAACAAATGGAGTTGCTAGAATATGGTTTATATCTATGCCGGGAAAAACTGAAATATACAGATCGGGCAGGCTATTGTAAAAATTATGAAAATCGATGATAATAGATAGCTAGAATAAAAGAGTTATGTGGATGGGGAAGAAATGAAGAATACATACTTAACGAGTTATTTTCCGCTATTAGCGATTATTTTGTTTAGTACCTCTCTAGCAATTAAAACCCAGATGGAATTAGTTATCTTTTTGAAGAAATCAGGGATCTATCAGGGGATGCTGGAATTTTTTTCAGAAGGCGGAGTTAAGCTTTCTCTGACCATTTTGCTATTAGTCATGTATTTTATGATTTTTGCCGCTTTAAAACTGGTAGCTGATACGATTAATGGGCTTTCTCTTCTGTTTTTTTCAAAGGATTTGGAAGGGGATAGCCTGACAAAGATACGCCATGGTTCCACTATTTACTTTATTGGAGGCGCACTATCGCTGCTTAGCCTGTTCAGCTATACAGGCATCGGAATCATTTTCGCAGCAGCGACTCTTATTTACTTTATCTATTTTGTGTACAAGGCAAGTTCATCGTTAACTTTTGCGGGTTTAACCGGTGTGATCTTCTTTCAGGTTATCATCTGGTCCTCCATGCTGACTGGTGTTTTTTATCTTTCTATTAAAACATACAACAGCATCATGGCGAGTCTGCCGATTTAAAAAGGAGGGCGTCCTGTAAAGGGTGCCCTCCTTTTATCAAAGAGATTTTGGAATATACCTATGAAAGATTCATTTTATCCTCGAAACCAAATATATCATTTTTTATCGGTCAAACGATTTTTAGTCCGCCATCATATCCTTCCAAATCAGCAGCTGCGGAGCTTGTGATTGGATAGACACGAGGCTGCCTGGATCGTCTTTTCCAATCCAGACTCCGGCCGTATACTGACCAGTCAAGCCTATGAACCAGTAATCTTTGTACCCATTGGTTGTTCCTGTTTTACCGCCCGCGTATCTGTTGGGCAGGATTGCTTTTCGTGCAGTACCGGATTGAACGGTTTTCGCCATTAATTGCCGGAGCTTGTCTGTTGTCCTGTTGCTCCATATCTGAACAGAAGGGTCATCCCAGCTATAAAGGAGTTCCCCTTCCAGATTGGTAACTTTTCGTATCGCTCTTGCGGGCCGGTAATATCCTTCATTTGCAAATACGGTATAAGCAGAAGTAAGCTCCAGCGGTGTCATTCCGTACGAGAAGCCGCCTACTGCAGCAGATAAACCACGATCCTTTTTAGAAACCATTTTAAAACGAAACTGTGATAAATCCTTAAATCCTATTTCAATCCCGATCGAATCCAATAGCCTTACTGCAGGTGTATTATAGGAGTGAATGAAGGCTCTTTCCAAAGATACCATCCCATAGCGGGCCCCGCCATAGTTCTGCGGACAGTAGCCGTTCCTGCAAAAAGCACCGGCATTTATTTGATCCTGAAGAGAAGCGTTTGTGCGCTCGATATATGGCGCATACACAAGCAGCGGTTTTATGGCAGAGCCTGGCTGCCTGTAAGCCTGGAATGCCCTATTAAAATCATATTTATGATAATTTTTTCCGCCGGCTAGTGCTGATATCTCCAGGGTGTCGTTGTCAATTACAGCTGCGGCACCTTCAACATCCTTGTAAGGCAGCCGCTTTTGAAGCGAACTTTTTGCTTTTTCCTGAAGAGCGGGATTCAAGGCAGTTTCAATTATGACGCCCTGCTCCATTAAGCTGGCAATTCTTTCATCGAGCTGTGTATCCAATTCATCTTTCTTCTGTTCATCCGCAATTGAAACCTTTTCATGATAGCCTTCTTTTTGGGAAATCAATTCCCTTAGTTCTGCTTCAACGTACGTTACATAGTCCGGGTACAAGTCAATCCTTTGCTTCATCTGAAGGCTGATCGATTCACTTTTTATCGTTTCTGCTTCCTCCAGGCTAAGGAGATTTTCTTCCTTTAATTGGTCAATTAGCCTTACCTGTCTCTTCTTTGTCCTGTCAAAATGCTTAACTGGGTCGTAAAAGGAAGGATTATTTGGGATCGCAGCGAGAAATGCAAGCTGTGCTTTTGACAAATCCGCAGCACTTTTTTGAAAATAAAGCCGGGATGCAGCTTCGATTCCATAAGCGCCATTCTGGAAATAAATCGCATTGATATACAATTCCAGAATTTTCTCCTTTGAAAATTTCCGCTCCAGTTCATAAGCATATAAAATCTCACTGAGCTTGCGGTTATAGGATTGTTCATGGGTTAAAAATACATTTCGCGCAAGCTGCTGGGTAATCGTGCTGGCTCCTTGTTCTATATCATCAGATTGGATATTGATCGCCAGAGCCCGGCCAATGGCAGCGATGTCAAATCCGGCATGTTCATAAAAGTGCTGGTCCTCTGCAGTGATAAATACATCCTTAAGAAAGGATGATATGCCACCGGAAGACAAGTATACCCTGTTCACGGGCTGATGGATTTCGGAGATTACCTGGCCATTGCCTGCTTTTATATAGCTGGTAAGCGGCAAACGAATTTCTTTTATTTGCAGGTTTTCATCCAGCACCTCATGAAAGCCCTGCACCTTTTGGGTTTCCGAGGAAGTGGCAAATACCAGTACGACAAAAATGGGCAGCAAAAAAAGTATGATAAAAAAGCCTGTCCATGTACGCAAATGCCCATAACACCGCCTTTTTGCAATTTTTAAAGTCCTATCCTATTTTTCGGCTTTTTCCGCGAGGAGTTAAGTTTTTTGTCAGTGCATGTGAAACCGGGGACGACCTGTTAAAAAATCAGGGCTGAAAACCAAATTACACAGAAAATTGAAATATTTCGTGCTATAATATAAGAAATTATGTGCGTTAATTTTAAAATGAAAGCAGGTGAAAGCGTGGGGGAGGAGCACCAATACTTATTTATTGATTTTGAGTTTACAATGCCTGAAAAAGGCGGTGCATTTAGAGGGTTTTATCCAGAAATCATAGAAGCGGGAATTGTATCCGTTATGAACAATCAAATCTGTGATGAGTTTTCTTCCTATGTAACTCCTGTCCGTTTTCCAAAATTGTCCGAGCGATGCAAGTCCTTTTTGCATATTTCTCAGGAACAGGTGGACCAGGGAATTACTTTTCTTGAGCTTGTTGAAAAGATGAAGGACATGAACCAAAACCGGCCTTGCACAATCATCACTTGGGGCAATATGGATATTAGGGTTCTAAAGAATAACTGCAATCAGGCTGGAACAGCTTTTCCATTCAGAGGTAAAGAAGTGGATCTTTCGATGGAATATAAACGTTTTTTCGGAGACCAAAACCAGACGGGTCTATGGAAAGCCGTTCAGGAGTACGGCAAAGAAGGAACCGGGAAACATCACCGTGCCTTGGATGATGCATTGACTACCTACAATATTTTCAGATTGGTAGAAAAGGATAAAAAGTATCTTCAAAAACCGGAGCCTACAACGATCGGAGACCGAGTCGATTTTTCCAAGCTTTTTAATAAATTTGCTTAACAAGCCAAATCCAACAAAACGATTTGGCTTGTTTTCATACTACTTAAAATAGTCTTTTTCCAATGATTCAATATTGTTCAGGCTTTTTTCAGCCCATGCGGATGAATCCCCCGCCAGCTCTGTCCTCATTTTATCAAGTGACTTTTTAAGAGAATCCTTATATTCAGGTATTTCCTCTTCAAATGGCTTGACCATTTGCTTTGGCACATTCGTTTGCTCCCTGTATGCCAGTGCACGCCGTTCATGGAAAAGCATAACATCTGCCTCTTTAGGGTTATGTAAATCGCCTTGCATTGGATGTTTTAAGACCGCCAATACTCTTACCAGGTAATGCTGAGGGCGGATATCTGTTACTTCCCCGATATACTTGCCGGTTTTATAAATGGCTGTTACTTTGTCGCCGATACGGATGTCTGCCATTATCATCTCTCCTTTCCAGTCTTCTTTAGACCTATTATGACTTACATGTTTGAAAAAACAAAGTGCAAATTTTCAATAAATCAGGTAAGCTAAAAAATAGCAGAAATTTGATTTGCCTTATGGAGAGGCTGTCAATATCGTACATAGGAGGAATGAACATATGAAATGGCGTATTTTTGCTCCGCTGCTTACCTTAATGCTAATCCTGGCTGCATGCGGGACAAGCACTGAAAAGGAAACGGACAATGCGAACGGTTCCGAAAACAAAGAAACTCAAACTGAAAACCAGGCGAGTGAAACTCCGGACAGTTTTCCGCAATTAACGGAAGAGGTACAGGAGAATGAAAGACTGGTGGAAATGCAGACATCAAAAGGCAATATTAAAATCAAGCTCTTCCCAGAGCAGGCTCCAAAAACAGTCGAAAACTTCATTAAACATAGCGAAGATGGCTATTATGACGGTTTGATCTTCCACCGTGTCATTGAAGACTTTATGATTCAGGGCGGCGATCCGAAGGGAACAGGCATCGGAGGAGAGAGCATTTATGGAGAGCCTTTTGAAGATGAATTCTCCAATCAGCTCTTTAATATTCGCGGAGCGTTATCCATGGCCAATTCCGGCCCGAATACAAACGGAAGCCAATTCTTTATCGTGCAAAACACGACAGTGGACCCAAGCTTGAAAGAGCAAATGGAAAAAGCCGGCTACCCGGAAGAAATCATTAAAGCCTATGAAAAAGGCGGAACACCATGGCTCGACCAGGTTGTTGAAGGAATGGACGTAGTGGACAGCATCGCAGCAGTCGAAACAGCTGAGCAGGATAAGCCTGTTGAAGATGTGGTGATTGAAAAGATCGACGTTTTGAAATAATGAAAGTGGCACAATCAACCAGAAATTTGAACAACCGCTAAAAAATTGGACAGTATTTTCATAGCTGATATAATAAACCATTGAACCACTGCTTTTGCAGAAAGGATAGAATATGATGTTGCAATGGTATGTACTGTCGCTGTTTCTATATTTTCCGGAAGATAAATCAGAATACGGCCCTGCAGCCGTTACGTTTGCCATCTTTTTAGTTGCCGCCATCCTGACAATGAGATTAATTATCCGTGTTTCAAAACGCGAGGCTGCGAAGGCAAAGGAACTTGAGGATCACATGAGCAGGCAAAATGGGCAGGAAGAGAACAGCTGAGAGCTGTTCTTTTTTTTGTCTGGTCCGTCCATTTTCTTTTATTCTCTGTTTATCAAAAAATTGATTGGGCAACACTAAAGACAAAATGTCTTGATGGAGGATACAATCATGAGAAAAGCCTGGATGCTTGTTTTTGTTTTGCTTCTGGCTGGTTGTGCAGAAGAAAACATTACAAATACGGAAGTGGAAATGTTTAATGCTGTGGGAGATTCCTTAGGTACAATCAAGGTGGAGGAACAGTCGAGCGGCGTTATGCTGAGTCTCGATCTAAACGGCCTGCCGCCGGGAGAACACGCCATTCATATCCATGAAGAAGCGAAATGCGAGCCGCCTGATTTTAAATCAGCCGGAAACCATTTTAATCCGGACAACAAGGAGCACGGACTGCTTCATCCGAAAGGCGCCCATGCAGGAGACCTTCCCAATTTAATTGTCGAGGATGACGGCAAAGTGAAGGTTGATCTAATGGCTCCGCAAGTTACGTTAAAAGAGGGCAAAACCTCGCTGCTCACCAAGGAAGGAACTTCAATTGTCATCCATGAAGGAATGGATGATGGCATGGCCCAGCCAGCTGGTGATTCCGGAGAGCGTATCGCATGCGGCAAGATTTCAAAGGATAAAGACGAAAAGGGCCAGAAAAAGGCTCAGGATGACCAATCAACTGAAGGATAATTCAAAGAGCATCTTCCCGGCTAAGGGGAGATGCTTTTTTATAACCAGAAAGCTGGGAAATTTCCGGAATTATTCGTATAATAGAATTACACCCTGTTAAGGAGGTTTTTTACATGGGATTATTCGATGGTTTTATAGGCAATGCTTCTGAAGCGAAAATTGAAGAGGTTCAGGGTGAATTTGCAGCGGTACTGGCTCCGAGTGAGCAAGTGGAAAAAGCCTATCGGCTGGTTCGCGATTTATTCATTTTTACAAACAAGCGCCTTATCCTGGTAGATAAACAGGGGATTACAGGGAAAAAAGTAGAATACCACTCCATCCCATATAAAAGCATTACCCACTTCAGCATTGAAACCGCAGGCAGTTTCGATCTGGAAGCAGAATTGAAGATTTGGATTTCAGGTTCAGAAGAGCCAATTGAAAAGCAATTTAACAAAAGCTTAAATATATACGAAGTACAAAGCGTTCTTGCTGAATATGTACTGTAATACCACCCTTTACTGGCAGCCGGTAAGGGGTTTGTTTTGCTTGTTAAAATAGTGGAATTTTCATAAAATGGATTTATCTTTAAGAAGGGTTGTGAAATATGATTATTAAACCTCGCTTTGAATCAGAAGAGTTAAAAGTGTTACGCTATTTGTATCGCCGTTTGGAATTATCAGCGAAGGATGAAAATCATTATCTTAATTTAGAAAAAGGCACTGCTGGCGAACTGCAGTTTGACAGGATGCTGGAGAATTTACCGGATGATTGGATCCATTTGAATGACCTTTTGCTGGAAAACAACAATACAATGTTTCAAATTGATGCAGTGCTCATCAGTAGCAATACCATTTATATTTTTGAAGTAAAAAATTATGAAGGTGATTATTACATTGAAAATGAGAGGTGGTATTCACTAACTTCAAAAGCAGAGATAAAAAGTCCCCTCCTTCAGCTGCAAAGAAGCGAAACACTTTTAAGAGGAATCCTCAAAGAACTTGGCTTCAACATTCCCATTAAACCCAATCTCGTATTCGTTAACCCCGGATTCCAACTGTACCAAGCCCCAAAGAACCTGTCCGCTATTTTTCCCGCCCAACTAAACCGCTTTATAGAAAAATTAAAAGATACGCCCGCAGCAACAAAAGCAAGAAATATGAGGTTTGCAGAACAGTTAATCTCTCGTTGCTTGAAAGAGAACCCTTATTTACGAATTCCTGAATATACCTATGAGCAGCTTGAAAAAGGGATCCCGTGCCTATCTTGTTCATCCTTTCTGGCTCCATTTAGACAAGGCACCTTAATATGTAAAGAATGCGGCTCTAAAGAAGAACTTGAATCCGCCGTACTGAGAAGCGTGGATGAATTTAGAACCCTGTTTCCGGAAAGGAAGGTTACCTCAAATGATATTTATGAATGGTGCAGTATAATTAGTTCTACTAAAGTAATACAAAGGATCCTTTCGAGGAATTATGAAATTCGAGGACATGGAAAGTACTCTTTTTATGTTAGTAAGCAAGATCAAAATTGAATAGTAAATTTGTCAGTCAGAGAGAAATCTTTGTTATTAGGCTTCCATGAAGCCGAAAATTTAAGAAGTCAGCAGGAAAAGGTCGTCATAGAGGGTTCATGAAGCCGAAAATCTAAGTAGGCAGCCGAGAATGATCGCCATAGAGGGTCCATGAAGCCGAAAATCTAAGTAATCAGCAGGAAAAGGTCGTCATAGAGGGTTTATGAAGCCGGAAATCTAAGTAAACAGCAGGAAAAGGTCATAAAACAAGGATAA
>NZ_JAGGQS010000012.1:0-9590 GCF_018613175.1 Bacillus sp. ISL-47
ACCCCCTCCTACTCGATTTAAGTTAGCACTTTATTATCAGAAACAAAGTCAATTTCAAAACCGAGATCTTTCAGCATTTGATGGTCAGCTGTACTTTCCTGGCCGGCGGTGGTCAAATAATCGCCAACAAAAATGGAATTCGCTGGATATAAGCCAAGAGGCTGAAGACTGCGAAGATTAACCTCCCTGCCCCCGGAAATGCGGATCTCCTTAGAAGGGTTTATAAAACGCATCAGGCATAGCACCTTCAGGCAGTAGCGAGGATTCAGCTCATTTGTACCTTCGAGCGGCGTACCATCAATCGCATGTAAAAAGTTAACGGGAATAGAATCGGCATCAAGAGCTTTAAGGCTTCTGGCCATCATGATTACATCCTGTTTGGTCTCTTTCATGCCGATGATCACACCGGAGCATGGAGATATTCCGGCTTCCTTAATTAATTGGACCGTGTTGACTCTGTCCTGGTATGTATGTGATGTAGTAATGGTTTCATGATGAGTTTCTGAGGTGTTGACATTGTGATTATAGCGGTCCACTCCTGCTTCCTTCAGCTTTTCAGCCTGTTCTGGCTTTAGGAGCCCAAGACAGGCACAAACCTTCATATTATAGGATTCCTTTATCTCTTTAACAGCTGATATAACTTCTTCTAATTCTTTATTGCTTGGCCCTCTTCCGCTCGCCACAATACAATAAGTGCCAACGTTAAGCTGGTGAGCTTGTGTCGCTCCCTTGAGTATGGATTTTTTATCCATCATTCTATACTTTTCAATAGGAGCTGTGGATATGCTCGATTGTGAACAGTAGCCGCAGTTTTCAGGGCATAAGCCTGATTTAGTGTTAATAATCATATTCAGCTTGACTTGATTTCCATAGTATTTATGTCGTATTTTATAGGCGCTATGCAATAAATCAAGCAGTTCTTCATCTCCGCAATTTAGAATTCCCAAAGCCTCTGCATCTGTCAGTTCATATCCTTCCAATACATTTTGAGCTAACTCTCGATAATTCATGAAACTCCTCCTCTTGTGTTATGCTGCGCGGTTTATTTTTCTGAATTGGCTGCGGGCAAATACTCTATGCTCCAAGCGGTAAGCCATGATTCCGGCAAAAACGGATAGAATAATATCTTTTGGAAGCGGGACAACCATCCACAGCCATGCCATTTGATAGGTAAAGCCTTCTGGCGCTGTAAACCATAGCTTGTAAGCCATAAACATCCAATTCGTCCCGAATACATAGTTGATTATCATGCCTAATAAGGCAGCAGTAACATAAACGGGCAGGGATTTTTTCTTTTCAATGATTTTGCCTGTTACATAAGCTGTAAAAATAAAAGATAGGATAAATCCAAATGTGGGACTTAATAATGAAGCAAACCCTCCGCCAAATTTAGCGAAAACTGGAGCCCCTGCAAGACCGACGAAGGCATATACTCCCATTGTTATAGCACCTAAGCGGCTTCCTAAAATGGCTCCTGCCAAAATGGCAAAAAAGGTTTGCAGAGTAATAGGAATTCCGCCGATCACCATAAACGGAACAAATGTGGTAATGTTTGCTCCTACAGCCATAAGAGCAACAAACATTCCAGCCAATGTTAAATCAATCGTTCTTAATCCTTTTTTCATATCATGCCTCCTGGGGAATTAATATTTATACAATTTAGGATAATAGCAGGTTGTGTTATATGTCAACTTATTTTTGTTTTAAGTTAACATTAATGTTTTATTAATCCTATAATTTGTAAACATCTGTTCATTTTCTGTTCATATTCAACTTCTATAGTTAAGGAGAAGAAAGAAGAGGAAGGTGATTGGAGATGTTCTCATTATCCTTTAAGGAGATGCGTTTTTTTAAGGTAAGGTATCTGCTAATAAGCTTTATTCTATTTTTTATCGCTGCGCTGGTTTTTATCATAAATGGCCTTGCAAACGGGTTATCAATGGATAATGCATCCTCATTCAAAACAATGGATGTGGGAGCATTTTTTATTTCCAGTGATGCAGAATTAAGGTTAGATCGTTCAAGTATAGAGATTGGCAAGGATCAAATAGAATCTTCTTCGGCTAAAATTCAGCCTGCAGCCATCCAAATGGCGTCACTGCAAGGAAGGGAAAATCAAAAGGTGGATGTAACCTTTATGGCAATAAATCCTGGCAGTTTTTTAGAGCCTAGCGTTATCAAGGGTAAAGCACTTACTGCCAAAAACTCTATGGTTGTGGATAGCTCTCTAAAGAATGAGGGTGTAAGGGTTGGGGATGTGCTGAAGGATGAGCGCACTGGTGCAATATTTACGGTTTCAGGATTTGCGGTACATCAAACCTATAGCCATACACCAGTTGCGTTTATATCCCTTGATTACTGGAGTGAGCTAACAAATGGAAAAGCCAGCTTTCTGGCAATGCAGGAGAAGGATCAAGTTCTACAGGATAAAATCACCAAAGCTGCAGATGGCATTTGGGTGGAAAAAGAGAAGGTTATTAGCGGTATTCCAGGCTACGAGGCTGAACAGAATTCTCTATTCATGATGCTTACGTTTTTGATTGTGATTGCTGTATTTGTCCTGGCAGCTTTCTTCTATATAATGACGATCCAAAAGAAGGGCCAGATGGGTATTTTAAAGGCAATTGGAGCCAAAACGGGCTTTTTAATAAAAAGTACTTTAGCACAGGTTTTAATGCTGACAGTGATAAGTATAGGGGCAGCAATAGCTTTTACATGGATTGCAGGACTTTTGCTGCCAACAAATATTCCTTTTGTATTTGATATGGTTCAGATTGTTAAATACGCAGCAATCCTGTGTATGGTATCACTTTTTGGATCACTTATTTCCAGCATAAACATCATAAAAGCAGATCCAATTCAGGCAATGGGAAGGGTGGAATAATGGGAAATTATCCTTTGGTTCTTAAACAAATCAATAAATCCTTTAATGACGGTGATAAAAATATTAAAATATTAAGTGATCTTTCTTTTGCAGTTGAAAAAGGCGAATTAGCAGCAGTTATAGGTCCCTCGGGTTCAGGGAAAAGTACATTTCTATCGATTGCCGGAGCGCTTTTGACCCCGGATAATGGTGAAATTTATATAAATGGAAAAGACGTTTCCAGTCTTTCTGATGTTGAAAAAGCTGATGTCAGGCTGCAATCCATTGGCTATATCTTTCAAACTTCAAATCTTGTACCTTACCTGAAAGTAGAAGAGCAGCTGGGTCTAGTTCTGAAAATGGCCAAACATAACAGGGGAGAGAAAAGTGATTATGTTAGAAATTTATTAGAATCAGTTGGCATGGAACATAGATCAAGCCATTATCCCCATCAGCTTTCAGGTGGTGAAAAGCAAAGGGTGGCAATTGCCAGAGCCTTTGCTAATGACCCGGATATCATATTGGCGGACGAGCCGACAGCCAGCCTGGATTCAAACCGAAGTGCGGCGATTATCAGATTAATTTCCAGGATTGTAAAAGAGAAAAACAAAGCGGGTATTATTGTGACGCATGACGAAGGGGTATTGCCATTCTGTGACCGGATTTATGCCATGCAGGATGGCCAGCTATTAGAACAAACAACGAAAAGGGGAACAAACAATGCATCCGTACAGTAAATTTCTATTAAGACTTTCCGCAATTTTTGCTTTAATTGGCGCTGGCTTAGGAGCTCATATGGCTGGAACGAATGATTATGCCATTAGACCAATCCATGCACATATTTTGGTTGTTGGATGGTTATCGCTTTTTGCTTGGGCCGTCTATTATAAAATTTTTACTCCAGCCAGCAAGGTATTGCCAAAGCTGCATGTCATGACTGCGGCTGCTGGTTCTATTGGATTAACAGGCGGAATGGCACTGCATATTTATCAGCCGGCGTTTTTGCCAGAAGCAGTCAACACAGCTCTTTATATCTTCGGTGGAGTCATTCTGCTGATTAGCTTTCTGCTATTTGTCATTTTAACCTTTTTAAAAACAAGTGAAGAAAAATAAAAATAGGCCCGTTCGAAATCGAACGGGCTTTATATAATAGGTAGATTAAGAGGCGATTGTTTCATTTCGTCCCAGTTTCCCTTTGAATAGTTTGCGCAGGAATGGGGTGACATAGCGATCAAGACCGAATTTTCCGGCGTTATAGCCTGCAACAAGAATGAATATAGTTAAAAGGACCATTTGCGCGTTCGTGCTGACTGTTCCAGAGAACAAGAAGGCAAAATTCATGATAATTCCAAAGAAAGCAGCGGCAGTGGTCAAGCATCCTAAAATTAATCCAAGGCCTACAAGCAATTCTCCCCAAGCTACCAAAAAGCTGAATAACTCTGCGTTTGGAACAGCAATGCCTTCAAGGAAGGCTGCCCACCAGCTTTGAACAGCTGGATGATCGCCAGTTGCTTTGGCAACCGCTCCTTGCAAAAATCCGGACGCATCAAAGCCATCCACTACTTTATGGTAACCGGCAGTCAGCCAAGAATACCCAAGATATAATCTGATCACAGTGAGAAGTGCAGCAGCAATATGATTTTCTCTAAGCCATTTTACAAACATCCTAATCGCTTCCTTCCAAAAATTTAATTGATGATTACACTTATAATATACTCTGAAGTAACCAAAAATGGATCGATTTGAAAGAGTGTTCACACATCTGCAGAAAGATTATGGCAATAATATGAAATTGTTAAAAAAGAAGGACACACTGCAGTATTGCGGGATTAAACAGAATATTTTCACCGGCGATATTGTACCAAAATAGAGATAGGATTATAATAATTATAAAGAAAGAAAAAGGAGGGCGAGGCATGATTCGAATGTCAGTCGCTGGTATTGGGGGATTTTTCCTCGTTTTTGTTGAAGCGTATATTGTCATGTTTTTAAAAGGCTACCAAACGATTGACTTTGGCGGGATCAGCCCTTTTGTAACGATATGGGCGATGAACTTCTTTTTTCTGTTCACAATCCTCACCCACCTGAAGCTGTGGCATGATGAACGCCAAGCCAGAGAAGAAACTTGTTCCGAGAACGACTATTAATTCAGGGATGCTCTTTTTTGAGCATCTTTTTTTGTTGCATAAATCTGCATCCCTCCTTTTTAGGTTTCCTTCCATGCCAACAGGGTAAAGTGATACTGCTTAACACTTTGATGATATCAAACTAACAACAACCAGGAGGTATGACCATGGCAAACAATAACCAAAATAATCGCAGTGAAGAACAGGAACAATATTTTAAAGACCGTGAAGGAACAGATGAAGCAAGATTCCATGTAGTACCGCATGATGAGGAAGGATGGGCAGTCAAAAAAGAAGGCCAGGATGATCCTGAATATACAGCTGAATCCAGATCCGATGCTGTAGGAGAAGCCAAACGTATGGCTGAGGAAGCAGGAACAATGGCCATCCTTCATAAGGAAGATGGAAAAATAGAAGACCTTGTGAATTATGAAGAAAATTGATATATGTTTGTATAGGGGCATTACTATTACATAGTAGTGCTCTTTATTTATATGTTTGCAAGAACTTAATTGCGGCAGTAACACTCCAAAGGCAGGAGTGTTTTTTATTTCTAAAAACAAAAAAAATCCGCTTCCAGTTTTGAAAGCGGACCAAAAAGAGACCTTGGAACGAGTCAATTCAAAAAATGAAACAATATATAGTGTTATTAGAAGAATAGAAAAACTATATATTGTTATTTTTGATTCTAGCATAATAATGCACAGAGAGCAAACTATTATTTTGATATATTTAAATATTCTTTTAATTACAATCCACTATGTTGAAATATTGAAAAACATTCAAAAACAATCATTATAATGACTGTTTTTGAATATTTTTGAATGGAAATAATTGATTTTTGCAATCGGTTTCAGTATGATGTAATCAAGGTAAGAAACAGTATTTTGGGGGTGATGTTTTGTTAACACCGGAGCGCCATAAATTGATTCTGCAGCTTTTAAAAGATAAAGGTGTAGTAAAAATTCAGGACCTGGTTGATAGAACAGAGACATCGGAATCAACAATCAGAAGAGATCTCTCTCAGCTGGAGGAGGGAAAATACCTGAAAAGGATTCATGGCGGGGCAGCAAGGCTTCAAGGAAAGCTGCAGGAGCCGAGCATGACTGAAAAATCCTCTAAAAACCTTCAGCAAAAACGGCAAATTGCCCAATATGCTGCTAGCCTTGTTGAAGAAGGAGATTCCATCTATCTGGATGCTGGTTCTACTGTGACAGAAATGATCCCGTTTTTGCCTTCAAATGATATCGTCGTTGTAACGAACGGGTTAATGCATATCAATGCACTGCTCGAACGGAATATTAAAACATTTATAATTGGCGGTTTTGCCAAAGAACAGACAAAAGCTATTATCGGCAGGGGAGCGCTGGCAAGCCTTGAGCATTATCGCTTTGACAAATGCTTTATGGGTGTTAACGGAATCCATCCACAATTTGGATACACCACTCCGGACCAGGATGAGGCCATGGTTAAGCAAATGGCTATTTCGCTCACAAGAGAGGCCTTTGTGCTTGCTGATGATACGAAGTTCTCGGAAATAGCTTTTGCCAAAATTGCCGATCTGCATACAGCAACAATCATTACGAATGAGCTGGATAGGGAGCCTCAGGAGCCTTATACCAGCAAAACTACAATAAAGGTCGTGACAGCATGATACACACATTGACGTTAAATCCGTCAGTGGACTACATCGTAGAGTTGGACGAGATAAAAATTGGCGGATTAAACCGCATGCAAACTGATACGAAATTTCCCGGCGGAAAAGGGATCAATGTTTCAAGAGTGTTAAACAGAATGGATGTTAATAGCAAAGCACTTGGTTTTATAGGCGGATTTACGGGAAACTATATCGCCGATTACTTAAAAAATGAAAACATTGATACTGACTTTGTCCTAGTGGCTGAAGATACTAGGATTAATGTAAAGATAAAGACTGGAAAAGAAACAGAAATCAATGCTAAAGGTCCAACTATTTCAGAAAAGAATCTTCAGGACCTTAAAAAGAAAATAGGCAGTCTTTCTGATGAGGATCTGCTCGTTTTAGCGGGCAGTATTCCTTCCACATTGCCAGAAACAACATATGAAGAACTGGTCAAAATTTGCTCGGAGAACGGGACAGCATTTGTAGTTGATGCTGAAGGCGAATTGCTGAAAAAGGTCCTTTCTTACAAGCCATTTATAATAAAGCCTAACCACCATGAATTAGGGGAAATCTTTAATACTGAATTTACAGCCGCAGAAGAAGTCATCCCATATGGCCAAAAGCTTGTAGAAATGGGCGCACAAAATGTAATTGTTTCATTAGCCGGAAAAGGCGCGGTCTTGGTCACAGATGAAAATGCATATATTGCTAGTGTCCCTCAAGGGGAAGTGGTAAGCTCAGTCGGGGCAGGAGACTCTATGGTAGCAGGCTTCCTGGCAGCTTTTGAAAAATACAGAGATATAGAAAAAGCTTTTCAATACAGTGTAGCATCCGGAAGCGCAACCGCGTTTTCATTGGGTCTTTGCACGAAGGAAAAGGCAGAGGAATTGCTTCCTCAGGTTTCAATTTCAAAGATCAACCTAAAAGGGGAGAATTAGGATGAGAATTACAGAATTGCTTACAAGAGACACAATCCTGCTCTCTATGAGCGGAACGGGCAAGCTGGATGCTATAAATGGCCTGGTAGATAAGCTTGATGAGGCTGGAAAGTTAAATGACCGCTCAGCATTCAAAGAAGCCATCTTAAAAAGGGAAGAGCAAAGCACAACAGGCATTGGTGACGGAATTGCCATTCCACATGCTAAAACGAGTGCGGTAAAGAAGCCTGCAATTGCGTTTGGTAAATCAGGAGCAGGAGTGGATTATGAATCTCTTGATGGTCAGCCTGCCCATTTATTCTTCATGATTGCAGCCCCTGAAGGCGCAAATAATACACACCTGGAAGCATTATCAAGGCTCTCCTCCATTTTAATGAACGAAGAAGCCCGCAAAAAGCTTTTAAATGCGGCTTCAGCGAATGAAGTTATAGATATCATTGACAGCTATGATGAAACAGAAGAAGAGGAAGATCAAAATATTGCAGACAGCAAACGTTTTATCGTTGCGGTAACAGCTTGCCCTACAGGAATCGCACATACGTATATGGCAGCAGATTCTCTGAAAACAAAGGCAGCTGAACTAGGTGTTGATATTAAAGTTGAAACAAATGGTTCCAGCGGAGCTAAAAATGTTTTGACACCTGAAGAGATTGCAAACGCAACAGCTGTCATCGTTGCTGCGGACACAAAGGTTGAAATGGAGCGATTCAGCGGTAAACACTTGCTGGAAACTCCAGTTGCGGACGGAATTCGCAAACCACAGGAATTAATTGAAAAAGCGCTAAAACAGGATGCTCCAGTTTATAAAGGTGTAGGCTCAAATGGCACTGCTGGATCTGAAAATAAAAAAGAACAAAAGACTGGCATCTATAAGCATCTGATGAACGGTGTATCCAATATGCTTCCATTCGTAGTTGGAGGCGGAATCTTGATAGCTATTTCCTTTATGTTCGGATATAAAGCTGCAGATCCTAACGATCCTTCCTATCATCCAATTGCAGAAGCATTGATGACAATCGGCGGCGGAAATGCCTTCGGATTGATCGTACCGATTCTTGCAGCATTCATTGCAATGAGTATTGCAGATCGTCCTGGTTTTGCAGCAGGTGCTGTAGGCGGAATGCTGGCTGCTACTGGCGGAGCTGGCTTCCTTGGCGGTATTATTGCCGGTTTCCTTGCGGGATATGTTGTAGTCGGTTTAAAAAAGGCCTTTGCAGGACTGCCAGTTTCCCTCGAAGGAATCAAAACGATCTTGCTTTATCCGCTTTTCGGAATCGCTATTACTGGTTTGCTAATGCTTTATGTGGTAAATAGGCCAGTAGGAGCTTTGAATACTGCCATTACTGAGTGGCTTTCAGGTCTAGGAACTGGAAATGCAGTGCTTCTTGGAGTTGTCCTAGGGCTAATGATGGCCTTTGATATGGGCGGCCCGGTTAATAAATCAGCATATGTCTTTGGTACCGGACTGTTGGCTAACGGCGTATACGAACCAATGGCTGCCATAATGGCTGCAGGTATGGTTCCCCCTCTTGCAATCGCACTTGCAACAACTTTGTTTAAAAGTAGATTTACGAAACAGGAACAGGATGCAGGAAAAGCAAACTATATTATGGGATTCTCGTTCATAACTGAAGGTGCTATCCCGTTTGCTGCGGCAGATCCATTGCGCGTCATTCCATCCATCATGGCGGGTTCAGCCGTGGCGGGTGCCATTTCAATGATGGCTGGAATTGGATTAAGAGCGCCTCATGGCGGGGTATTCGTTGTACCTCTTGTTGATGGTCCGTGGGTAATTTACCTTGTAGGAATCATCGCAGGTGCATTTGTATCATCACTATTGATTGGATTACTGAAAAAACCTATAAGTAAATAATTATGCCTAAAGCCGATACTGTCTGCGTATCGGCTTTTTTACATAGGCTCTTTTTTAAAGGCTGTTTTCGCAAAGTTTGTTGCTTACAAACTAGTGTTAATTACTGAGTTGATTGGAGTGGAAGGCACTTGATCCTGCGGGAAGAGAG
>NZ_JAGGQS010000013.1:0-32646 GCF_018613175.1 Bacillus sp. ISL-47
CACTTAATTGAACCGCCGTATACCGAACGGTACGTACGGTGGTGTGAGAGGTCGGGGGTTAGTCACCCCCTCCTACTCGATTTAAAAAGCAGTAATTTCTTCCTCCAGGCTTCTATTAATCATCAAACTTTCTAACTGGTCAAAAAGTAATTTTTTTATCACATGAGTTTAATGGGGGAGTGTCGGGGTACTTCAATAATGGTTACATAGTAAAGATTGGCAAATGGGAGCAGCTGCTCTTTTAAATAAAAGGAGGAATGAACACTTGAAACAAGATCCGCAAAACAAAGGTATCAATGAGCACAGTAAGGACAAGCAGCTGGAGGAGTTCCGCATGGATAACTCCGGCAAAAAACTGACGACGAATCAGGGTGTAAAGGTTTCAGAGGATGAGCATTCTTTAAAAGCCGGTTCCCGCGGTCCAACCTTGATGGAGGATTTTCACTTCCGGGAAAAGATGACGCACTTTGACCATGAGAGAATCCCGGAGCGGGTAGTTCATGCCCGCGGTTTCGGCGCACACGGCTTCTTTCAGGTGTACGAATCAATGGCTGAATATACAAAAGCAAAGTTCCTTCAGGATCCATCGGTTAAAACACCGGTTTTTGTCCGGTTCTCAACCGTAGCAGGCTCCCGCGGCTCCGCAGATTCTGTTCGTGATGCCCGCGGCTTTGCCACCAAATTTTACACGGAAGAAGGGAATTATGATCTTGTTGGAAATAACATCCCGGTGTTTTTCATCCAGGATGCCATCAAGTTCCCGGATCTCGTTCACTCATTCAAACCGGAGCCTCATAATGAAATGCCCCAGGCTTCAACGGCCCATGATACGTTCTGGGACTTTGCCGCCAATAATACCGAAACAGCCCATATGATCATGTGGACCATGTCGGACCGTGCCATTCCGCGCAGCTTCCGCATGATGGAAGGCTTTGGCGTTCACACGTTCCGATTTGTGAACGAGCAGGGTAAGGCACGTTTTGTAAAATTTCACTGGAAGCCGGTTCTTGGCACACATTCCCTCGTGTTTGACGAAGCGCAAAAGCTTGCCGGAAAGGATCCGGATTTCCATCGCCGCGATCTATGGGAAGCGATTGAAATGGGCGATTACCCTGAATTCGAGCTTGGGGTTCAAATGATTGATGAAGAAGATGAATTCGCCTTTGATTTTGATATTTTAGATGCGACAAAGCTTTGGCCTGAGGAATTGGTGCCGGTTAAGATTATGGGGAAAATGACGCTGAACCGCAACCAGGATAATGTGTTTGCCGAGACGGAACAGGCGGCCTTCCATCCGGGCCATGTTGTCCCGGGAATTGATTTTTCAAATGATCCCCTGCTTCAGGGACGCTTATTTTCCTACACGGATACACAGCTGATCCGCCTAGGCGGGCCGAACTTCCATGAGCTTCCGATCAACCGGCCGGTGTGTCCATTCCATAACAATCAGTATGACGGTTACCATCGCATGACGATTAATAAGGGCCCGGTTGCATACCACAAGAACTCCCTGCAGAACAATGATCCAAGTCCTGCAGCTGAAGAAGAAGGCGGCTATGTACATTATCAGGAGAAGGTAGAAGGACGCAAGGTGCGCGAGCGCAGTGATAGCTTCAAGGATCACTACAGCCAGGCAAAGATGTTCTGGAACAGCATGTCTGAAGTCGAAAAGCAGCATATCATTGAAGCCTTCCGTTTCGAAGTCGGAAAGGTAAAAAGCAAAGATGTTCAGCAGCAGGTTGTCAATATGTTCAGCAACGTAGACGCTTTCCTTGCCGAGCAAATTGCCCTGGGTGTTGGCGCAAAAGTGCCGGATGCTGCGAATGAATCCAAAGTGACGCTATCATCGCCGGCTTTAAGCCAGATGAATACAGCAAAATCTCCTAAAACGAGAAAAGCTGCCATTCTCGCTGAAAATGGTTTTAACTATATGGAAGTCAGCAAAGTAATGAAATCCTTAAAGGAAGCGGGCATTACGGCTGAAATTGTCAGCAAAAACCTTGGCATGATCAAAGGGAATGGCGGAGAACTGGAAGTGAAGCAAACCTTCCTAACCAGCCACTCTGTTATGTATGACGCCGTCTATATAGCAGGCGGAAAAGAAAGCGCAGAGGCACTAAAGATGGTGCCGCAGGCGAAAGAATTTGTTCGTGAAGCATTTCAGCATTTTAAAACGATCGCCATTGGCAGCGAAGGAGCGGAATTGCTGCCTGCAGAGGCCAAGGATGCGCTCGGGCAAGAAGGCACCCAATCGCAAACCTTCGCAGAAATGGGAATAGTGGCAAACAGAAGCAATGATGATACCCAATCCTTCAGCGAAAATGTAATCCATGCGATTGCCAAGCATCGCCATTGGGAACGCGTCATATAAGATACGGAATCGACGCCAGCTGCTCTTTAGGGAGCGGCTGGTTTTTTTACTGAATCGGAACAAACCCTGTTAAATTAGGAAGTGACCGATATATTTGAAATCTGGCCGATAAACCGAAAATCTGACGGATAAAAAAGAAAAGTGACTGATAAATGAAGAATCTGACCGATAAGCCTCCTGAAGTGACCGATAAATAATGGATGTTACGGCTGCCAAAAGATGTTGGCCGGTAAATCAACGATTTCGGCCGGTATTTAGCTGAAATTGGCCGGTAAATCAACGATTTCGGCCGGTATTTTACCAATATTGGCCGGTAAAAGACTCCATTCCCTCAAATAGAACCTTCAAAAAGAACTTTTTATCATAAAATTTATCCTCAGCAGGGATTTCTCTCTAATAATAAGAATTTCTATAAGGAACTGCCAAAACAAAGCATAAAAAGACAGGATACTCATTTTCAGACTTGTTAGGATGTATTCAAGGGAGTGATCAAGAATGTCATGGATCGTATCACTGCAAAAGGCGATTGATTATATAGAGGAGCATATGCTCGAAGAGGACCTCTCCATTCAGAAAGCTGCTGAACAAGCGAATTCTTCTGCTTTTCACTTTCAGCGAACATTCTCCATTCTCACCGAAATGCCGGTTGGAGAATATATCAGAGGCAGAAGATTGACTCTTGCAGCACAGGAGCTGATCCGAACAGACTGCAAAATTATTGACCTTGCCTACAAATATGGATACGACACTCCCGAAGCTTTTACGAAAGCTTTCCGCAGGCAGCATGGGATTATACCGACTGAAGCAAGGAATTTTACTGGAAAGCTCAAATCATATAACCGCCTGGTGATTCAGGTGAGTCTGAAAGGAGCAGAACCAATGCAATACTCAATTGTGGAAAAAGGCGCTTTTCAAGTGGCTGGAGTCAAGAGAGCGTTCTCTTTATGCAATGAAGAGAATCTTTCCGGCATTCCTAAAATGTGGGATGAAGTGAATCGTGACGGAACAAGCGACAGGCTGTTCCAATTGAACAATGGGGAAATGAAAGGTGTTCTCGGCATTTGTGTGGATAATCGAAACACAAAGCCTGACAGCATGGATTATTGGGTTGCAGCCAGCTGCAAAGGCGAAAAGCTGGAGAGCCTCGAAAGCATGGAGATTCCGGCATCCAAATGGGCTGTATTTGAAGTGCATGGCGCCATGCCGTATGCCATGCAAAACACTTGGAAAAAAATCTTTTCGGAATGGTTCCCGTCGAGCGGGTTTGAGCATGCGGGAGCGCCTGAAATGGAAGTCTATCCAGCGGGTGATGCATCTAGTCCGGATTATTATTCCGAAGTCTGGATTCCGGTAAAATAAACACAAAAACCTGCAGACGTCAAATCTGCAGGTTTTTTATTAAGGCTTCCTCTTTGGAATCTTTCCAATCCCGAGCTCCTTCGCTTCTTTCTGCAAAGCTTTGATCAAGCTGAACGTCATTAATGCCATGATAATGGAAAACGGTAGAGCTGCTGCAATCATCGTATTTTGCAGTGCCTGCAGACCGCCTGAGTAAATGAGTACGAGTGAAATGGTGGATAGCATAATTCCCCAGATAAACTTGATCCGATTCCCCGGATGGTGCGAGCCATTTGTAGTCATCATCCCCAGTACATAGGTGCCGGAATCAGCCGATGTAATAAAGAAGGTGCAAATCAAGATAATCGCAATAATGGAGAGCAATGTTCCGAACGGAAAATTCGAGAAGACGCCAAACAGTGCTTCCTCCGTAGCCAATTCCGAAATCTTCGCAACCCCATTATGCTCTTGCATAATGGCTGAACCGCCAAAAGTGGAAAACCATATAAATCCAATTAAAGACGGCACCAGAAGAACGCCGAAAACAAATTCGCGTATGGTTCTTCCTTTTGAAACACGCGCGATAAAGATGCCGACAAAAGGAGCCCAGGCAATCCACCAAGCCCAGTAAAAAATGGTCCAGCCATTAATCCATGCCCGTACATCCTCATTTAAAGGTGCAATCCGGAAACTCATGCTTGGCAGGTACTGAAGGTAGGTCCCGAGTGTATTTGTAAATAAATTGAGAATGAATAAGGACGGCCCGAGAAAAAAAGTCAGCAGGAAAAGAAGGATAGCCAAAACCATATTGGCATTGCTGAGAATTTTAATCCCTTTCCCGAGGCCAGTCCATGCGGAAATCATAAATAAGATCGTAACAATCAGAACAATTAATACCTGAACCGGGAAACTAACGGGAATGCCGAAAAGATAGGAAAGGCCTCCGTTAATTTGCATGGCGCCAAAACCTAAAGTCGTCGCAACCCCAATGACAGTCGCCACAACGGCGATTATATCGACCACTTTTCCGGTAGTGCCTTCTACTTTATCACCAAGAATCGGCCGGAGTGTTGCACTGATCAATCCAGGTTCGTCATGCCTGAAGTTAAAATATGCAAGAACTAGAGCAACAATGCCATAAATAGCCCAGGCATGAATACCCCAATGAAAATATGTGTACCTCATGGCATCACGAATTGCCTGATCTGTTCCTACTTGACCTCCAGTAGGTGACCCCACTGCATAATGATAAATGGGTTCAGCAGCTCCCCAGAAAACAAGCCCAATCCCCATCCCGGCGCTGAACAGCATCGCAAACCAGGTAGGGCGTGAGAATTCAGGTTTATCATCCTGTTTGCCCAGCTTTATTTTTCCCAATGGGCTGATTAAAAAATATAAGCAAACAAGGACAATGAACGAAACAAGTATTAAATAATACCATCCGAACTTATCGGTAATAAAGGTCTGAACATTTGCAGTTACTTCCTCCAAGGCATCTGGCACAAAAACGCCAAATAAAACCAGCAATATTAGGATAGCCACTGATATGTAAAAAACCACTAAGTTCTTCTTCACATTTCAATCCCCTTTCTGCATAGACCGCTTCTTATAGGATTGAATACAACAGGAGGAATTATGCGAATGAAATAATAAATTTGGAGGAATTTATCATAAGTTGAAGAACTCTCATATAAGCATAAAAAGCAGGGAGGTCAAAAATTGCTAACACTATTCCGCTATAACTGGCAAGTTCGTGATGAGTGGTTTGGATGGTGCCGAAATCTTTCCCTGGAGGAGCTTAAAGCTGAAAGAACCGGGGGAGCTGGCGGCATTTTACAAACACTTTTCCACATTGTAGATGTAGAATACAGCTGGGTTTGTGTCATTGAAGGGAAAGAAGTAAAAGATCCGTTATATTCAGATTATGGAACACTGGAAAAAGTGAAGGTGTTATCAGATGGGTACCGGATAGAGCTTGAAGAATTTTTTCAAAAGGAGTGGCCGATTCAAGGGGATGAGCAGGTTAGCCCCCCGTGGATGGAAGGCCTTTTCAAAAAGGAGGAAATCCTTCATCACATCATTGCTCATGAAATTCATCACATCGGCCAGCTGTCTGTCTGGGCGAGGGAGCTTAATCGTGAACCGGTATCAGCGAATCTTTTAGGGCGAACATTAGAAGGAATAAGGGGATAAAGACATGATTAGAAGACTGACTGAACAAGACCACAAAATGTGCTTCCGCTTTTTAAAGCAGCAGCCGGCAGAGAATCTATTTATTATCGGAGACATTGAAGCATATGGATACGAGCAGGATTTCCAGAAGGTATGGGGAGAATTCAATGAATGTGGAGATCTTAAGGCGGTTTTATTAAAGTATGAAGAAAATTACATTCCATTTGCAGAAGGAACATTTGATGCGGAGGGGTTTGCAGAAATCATGCTGAAAGATCCCGGCTTTGGAATGATGTCCGGTTTAAAAGAAGTTACAGCTCAAATTGAGCCTTATGTCAGCGGCCGGATAAAAAGAAAGCGGGAAACATACTATGCAAAATGCACAGCATTGAATGAGGCAGCAGAACATACAGATACTTCGGCGGTTCTGCAGGCAAGTCCGAAAGATGCAGAAAAGCTTGTGGAGCTGCTCAACAGCATTCCTGAATTCAGCGATTCAGCGATAACAGCTGAACGGAAAAGGCGTGTCTTGACGGATGGATCTTCCCGTTCCTATTATATAGTGGATGATGGAAAAATGGTCAGTACTGCATCAACCACAGCTGAAAATTCGCTTTCTGCTATGGTTGTAGGTGTAGCTACTGCTGAAAACAGCAAGAAAAAAGGGTATGCAACTCAATGCATGGTCAAGCTCTGCAGACAGCTTCTGGCGGAAAATAAAGAACTGTGCCTGTTTTACGACAACCCCGCAGCAGGTGCGATTTATAAGCGAATAGGTTTTGAGGATATCGGCTTTTGGATGATGTATACAATAGATAGGAATTAGTGAAAAAGATGTCCGGATCATGGGCATCTTTATTTTTGGCAAAATATTTAAAAAAGTACGTTAAATAGGACATATATCACCGAATTTTATATGGAAAAACCATAAAATTGGTTATGAAACTGAACAGGGGATTGGGGATGCCTTGTTTCATGATCAAACATTTTATGGGAGGGGTATGGATTTACCAGCAGATTGCCATGTATGCGACTGTTTTTTTTGTGTTTCTTCTGGCGCTGGCTTTTGCTTTTGTCTACGGTGAATCAAAGCGCAGTGCGGATTATGGTCCCATACAGAAAAAGGGGTATAAAATCAGGAAATTCTACTTTCTCGGCCTTATTGCGATTATGGGCTTTGCCAGTGTCATGACACTTGGGAGATTGCCATATGACCGTCATCAGGCGGAAGCGACCGGTCTAAATGAAATAAAAACCGTAGAGGTTACTGGAATCCAATATGCCTGGGAGATGAGTGAGGATCAATTTCAGGCAGGCGACCAGGTTCAATTTAAAGTGACAGCAGATGATGTTACTCACGGATTTGGTTTGTATAATGAAGAAATGGAGCTTGTCGCGCAAACGCAGGCTATGCCGGAGTATACAAATACCGTCTATTATACATTTGAAGAGCCCGGGACTTATCAAATACTCTGTCTTGAATATTGTTCAACCGGCCATCATGTAATGGTGAAGGAGATTATTGTTGAACCGGAAGGGGGAAGCCTTTGATGAATGAGAGCATCCACCCTTTGGCTAAGAAAACGATTGTATGGTATTTGGCCGCAGCATCATTGGTATTAATCCTGATGATGGCTTTTGGCGTCATCATGCTTATGAATCAGGGGAATATGATCAGCATAACCCCACAGTGGTTTTATAAAATAATGACTGCACACGGAACAGGGATGGTTGGGATTGCTGCATTAGGCGGTACAGCTATATTGTGGTATTTCCTGTCCAGATACATCAAACTGAATCCTGCCATTCTGATAGTAAACTTTGCTCTTTTCTTCATAGGAGTTGCCATGGTTCTGATTGCCATATTCGTCTTTCATTTTTCAGATGGCTGGACGTTTTTATATCCGCTTCCTTCCCAGTCGGCCAAACTTAATGGGGCAGCAGGAGCGATATTCTTTTTATCAGGCATGCTGATCCTGGGCATTGGCTTTTTAATTCTCTATATGTATTTGGCTGCCAGGCTGACAAAGGCTTATGGAGGACTTGGCAAGGCGCTCGGATGGGATATCATCTTCAGAGGGAAAGAAGGCTATGGACCGCCCGCAGCTGTTGTGGCAACAGCCATGGTTATCATCACCAACTCGACGGCTCTTCTGGCAGGGGCAACGGTGCTCCTTGCCTCGCTTCTGAATATAATAAACCCGGCAATTACAATGGACCCGATGCTTGCCAAGCACTTAACCTACGCATTTGGCCATATCTTCGCCAACTGTACGATATATATGGCTGTTATTGCCGTTTATGAAGTTCTTTCTGAATATACAAAACGGCCATGGAAATCCAATAAGGTCTTTTTGATTGCCTGGAACTGCTCTACTCTATTTACCTTAATGATTTATACCCATCATCTGCTGATGGATTTTGCGGTTCCAAAATGGATGCTCATTATCGGGCAAGTCTTTTCCTATGCCAACGGCCTGCCTGTTATGGTCGTTACCGCCTATGGAGCATTAATGATTGTCTATCGTTCACGAATGAAATGGGATTTTGCCTCAAGCCTGTTCTTTCTTTCGATGTTTGGCTGGGTGGCAGGCGCAATCCCTGCGATCATTGATGCGACCATCGTTGTCAATCATGTGATGCATAATACAAAATGGGTACCCGGCCACTTTCATACTTACATGGGAATGGGGGTAATCGCGATGATCATCGGTTTTATGTATTATTTTAATAAAACCGAAGGCAATCAAAAGCATGAGAACATTGATACGTTTAGCATTGCTTTATACTTTTCCTTTTTTACAGGTCTCGTCGGTTCCTTTTTGTATGCAGGCGGAATCGGTGCGCCGAGGAGATGGGCCGAGCACTTGCCGCAGTGGGTGTTATCTGACCAGGTGGGGGCTGTCAGCGGAATTTTTATTGTTCTGGCAGCGATTATCTTCACCGCCAGGTTTTTTGCTGGTTTAAGAAGTGTCGGTTCAACGGTTCCTCATCATAAAAATTCGGCGGCTAGCTGATTAAAGGCGTCTGGAGAATCTTCTCCAGCGCCTTTTTATTTTCCCCTGCTAAGACGGTCGTTCCTTCGTGTTATACTAAAGGTTGCAACTATTCAAATAATTTGCAGGAGGACTAAGGAACAAATGAATTGGAAATTGGCATCACTGCTGCTGACAGGGATTGGCATTTCGAGATTGGGAGATTTCATTTACCTGATTGCAATCAATCTGCTCGTTTATGAAATGACGGGCTCGGCTGCAGCTGTGGCAGGATTATGGATTCTTGGTCCGATCACTTCGGTTTTAACCAACTCTTGGAGCGGCGGTATGATTGACCGGAACAATAAAAGGAAACTCATGATTTGGACAGATATTGTGAGGGCATCGGGTGTTGCACTGATTCCTTTTATCGGGAATATTGGATTCATCTATGCGGTTCTATTCTTGATCAGCATTGCCAAGGCTTTCTTTATGCCGGCATCTACAACATACATAACCAAACTGGTCCCCTTCGAAAGCAGAAAGAAGTTTAACTCAATCAATAGCCTTGTTACTTCAGGTGCCTTTATCATCGGCCCGGCTATCGCTGGCGGATTATTTTTGGTTGGGACCATTGAAACAGCCATCTTTTTGAATGCGGCTTCGTTCGTATTTTCTGCTGTGATGATCTGGCTCCTGCCGGATATGGATAAAGAACTCCAGCAAGTTCCAGTAAAAACGTCTGCCTATGAAACGCTTCGGGATGACTGGAACCGGGTCATCCAATTCGGGCGAAGGGAGGCATTTATCATCTCTGTTTATGGTTCCTTTCTTGCATTCGGCTTATTTTCTTTGGCTATGGATTCCCAGGAGGTTGTCTTTATACAGGATGTGGTTGGATTGAAGGAAGCGGATTACAGCTTTCTTGTTAGTATCAGCGGGATTGGCTTTGCATTGGGAGCCCTTTTTATCACAGCAGTTTCCAAAATGCTGAGCATCAAACAGCTTATGGGATTTGGCATGCTGCTGGTAGCTGCGGGCTACATTATCTATGCATTGGCGAATTCCTTTATGATGGTTGCAATTGGATTCACTATATTGGGTTTCTTTAACGCTTTTTCAAGCGCAGGATACCAAACCTTTTACCAAAACAATGTACCTGTTGAAATCATGGGCAGAATGACAAGTGTCATCGGTGTCATCCAAAGCATTGCACAAATCGTCTTGCTGCTTGGTATCGGGGTGCTGGGAGATATTTTTCCGCTTCGCTATACCATCGTCCTATTATCCGGCTTCAATTTAATCCTTTCTCTTTATCTATGCTGGCAGCTTTTAAAGCCGGGAAAACAGCAGTATTTTTCGGAAACATCAGCCCTATAAAATAGAGCCGGACCTATGGAGGTCCGGCTCTAACTTCAATTCCGCACAATAATATAAATCAAGTAAATGATGTAAGCTGCTGCTAGGAAGCTGCCTTCATATTTACCTACTGCATAGTGGGTTCTTGAGAACGCCAGGAGTACGACCGTCAGCAGAATCATGATCGTTATATCTACAATGATCTTTGGGTCAACTCCCAATGGAGTAATCGTTGCGGCTGCACCAAGTACAAAAAGAATATTAAAGATATTGCTTCCAACAATATTCCCGAGTGCGATCTCACTTTGCTTTTTAAGGGCTGCAGTAATAGAGGTGACCAATTCCGGCAGGGAAGTACCAACTGCCACAATCGTCAAGCCAACAAGTGTTTCGCTCATTCCCAGCGAAACCGCAATCTCGGTGCTGCTTCTGACCACCAAATCTCCGCCAAAAATGATTGCTGCCAGGCCGGCGAGTGTAATCAAGATTTGCTTCGTCCATATGGAGCCGCTCGTTTTTACTTCCTCGCCTTGCGTACTGCTGCGGCTTTTTCTCGCCACTTCAAACAAATAATACATGAATACGGCAAAAATCAAGAGCAGAATTAGCCCATCGCCGCGGGTCACAATGTCTTCGCTGACGGATTCCAATACCCGGTCACTGATAAATATGATCAAGGCTGTGCTCGCCAGCAAGGTAAAAGGAATCTCTTTTCGAATGGTCTCGCTTTCCACCTGCAAAGGATTGATCATCGCTGTAATCCCAACCACGAGCGTAATATTAAAAATATTGCTTCCGATTACATTGCCAAGCGCCACATCCGCATTTCCATTCAGCGCTGCCAGAATACTGACGGTCGCTTCAGGTGAACTCGTACCAAACGCCACAATGGTCAAACCAATCAAAAGCGGAGAAATCTTCAGGAAACCGGCAATTTTCGAAGCTCCCTCTACAAAGAAGTTCGCCCCTGCAATCAGGAGGGCAAATCCTATAACTAAAAGTATGTATGACACCATTTCACCATCCTCTAAAGTTAACCAATCTAATCAGAAATGAAGTGAATTCTTATTCAAGAAACCAATCTAGCAAATTGCTTCCAGCTGCCTCACTTTCATCCAATAAGTACCAGTATTATACCCTTTAAGGCTGCTGGAAAACAATTCAGAAGTTATATAAGGATAAAAAATTGAAGAATGATTTTGCCATTCCAATTAATTTTGCTGATAAATCTTCCTGAAGATGAGTCCAAAGGCTCAAGGGATAAACGGACTATTAGCTGAATATTTGTAATGTTTGACAATCTTATTGAGCGCATCTATGCGGGGGGTGAAAATAGTTTATTGCGCATTTAAATTTGAATAAAGGGGTTAGGTGGATACATGAAAAAACGTAATTTTAAATCCTTTCTGATTACACTTGTTTTCTTGCTGACTATTTCATCTATGGGAGCAGGGGCAAGTGCTGCCACTACACCAACTAGTAAAGAAGCTTCGGAGCTTGCAGAACTGGTTGGAGACTTTAACTTCTCTTCCGCGAAAAGAACCAGCGTTATTGTTGAATTGAAAGAGCCATCCCTTGTTGAAGCAAAACACAAAGGGAAAAGCCAATCAAAAGCAAACCTCTCAAAAGCTCGCAATCAAGTAAAATCAAATGTTAATAAAGCAGTTAAAAGCGCAAAAGTAAACCGTGAATATGATCATGTTTTCTCCGGTTTCTCAGTAGAACTTCCTTCAAACGAAATCCCTGCTCTTTTATCCGTTCCAGGGGTTAAAGCTGTATACCCTAACGTTACATATACAGTGACTAGCGTTGGAGAAGGGGAAGTTATCTCTCCGGAAGCGTATAGCCCAAATATGTTTGCTAGTGTTCCGCACATCGTGTAGATGAAGTATGGAAAACAGGATTTACTGGTAAAGGAATTACAGTCGCTGTAATCGATACTGGTGTTGACTATACTCACCCTGACCTTGAGCATGCCTTTGGTGATTATAAGGGATACGACTTCGTAGACAATGATGAAGATCCGCAGGAAACGCCTAAAGGCGACCCAGGAGGAGAAGAAACTGCGCATGGTACGCACGTATCAGGGACTGTTGCTGCTAATGGACAAATTAAAGGGGTTGCCCCTGAAGCCAAACTCCTGGGGTACCGTGTTCTTGGTCCTGGTGGAAGCGGTACAAGCGAAAATGTAATTGCTGGTATTGAAAGAGCTGTCCAGGATGGCGCTGACATTATGAACCTATCTCTAGGAAACTCTTTAAACGACCCTGACTATGCAACAAGTATTGCGCTGGATTGGGCAATGGCTGAAGGCGTTGTTGCGGTAACATCAAACGGCAACAGCGGCCCGAAAAACTGGACAGTCGGCTCGCCTGGAACTTCCCGCGATGCTATTTCTGTAGGGGCAACACAGCTTCCTTACAATGTTTATAACTCTGCTATTTCTACTTCTGAAGGTATTGAGTATCCTTCTGCAAAAGTTCAAGGCTTCCCTAGTGATGCGGAGCTATTGGCTCTAAATGGGAAAGAGTTTGAATTTGTTCATGTTGGATTAGGTGCTCCAGAAGATTTTGAAGGAAAAGATGTAGCAGGAAAAATCGCTTTAATTAGCCGTGGAGTATACCCATTTGTTGATAAGGCTTCCGCTGCAAAGGCTGCAGGCGCAGTCGGTGCAATTATCTATAATAATATTGCCGGTGAGCATGCAGATGTTCCAGGACTGGCAGTTCCTACCATTAAAACAACACTTGAAGACGGACGAAAACTGCTTGCAGAACTTGAAAATGGCAATAACAAAGTATCTTTCAACATCAATTACTCAAAAACTGTAGGAGAAACAATGGCTGATTTTTCATCCCGTGGACCAGTTACTGGTACTTGGATGATTAAGCCTGATGTCTCAGCTCCTGGAGTAAACATCACAAGTACAGTTCCGACGCATGATGCGGCCAATCCGCATGGTTATGCAGCATATCAGGGAACAAGCATGGCGTCCCCGCACGTTGCTGGAGCAGCAGCGTTATTGCTGCAAGCACACCCTGATTGGAATGTAGATGATGTAAAAGCAGCGTTAATGAACACAGCCGAAGAATTAAACAACCCAGCAACTGGGAAACCTTATCCACATAACACACAAGGTGCAGGCAGCATTCGTCCGTTAGCTGCAATCAATACAGATACACTTGCTGCACCAGGCAGCCATTCTTTCGGCACATTCCTTAAAACAAAAGGAAAGCAGGTTGAAAAGCAGCAATTCACAATCAAGAATCTATCTGATAAGAACAAGAATTATAGCTTTAAAGTGAACATGGGTGAAAACTCAAAAGCCATCAAAGTTATGACCAGCAATAACCTAAAAGTAAAAGCCGGCAAATCTCAAAATGTTAACTTAAACGTACAGGTTGATGCTGGCAAGCTTGTGCCTGGTTATTATGAGGGCAGCATTACAATCAGTGATGGATCAGCAAATATCGATGTTCCGACCATTTTGTTTGTACAAGAGCCTGATTATCCTCGTGCAGAATATGTAGGCATTTCTCAGTTAGAGAATGATCAATTTGAAATTACGGGCTATTTCCCTGGCGGTGCGGAATCTGTTGAGTACTTTGTTTATCTTTCTAATTCAGATGGTGCACCAGTAGGATATCTAGGTGATATTGGGGTACAAAATAATATCCCAGCTGGCTATCATACATTTGAATGGGATGGCGTACTTACAAATGAATCTAAGCTACAAAAGGGCTATTACTATAATGTATATGCCTATGCAACTTACAAAGGGCAAACCGACCTTGCTGGAGTAAATTTCCTTTACGAATAAGAAAATGAAAAGAGGGTCACCGTTCACAGGACGGTGACCCATTATTATCTATCCCTTTTTTGGTTAATCTCCTCATACCACTCCCGAGTCACCCTGCCATCCTTGCTATTCACAAACACATGTTCATCCTCCAATTCAATATAAAGCACAGGCGAAAATCCTTTTTGAATAAACAATAGGCTGCTTCCATAACCAGTCACTTTAAAATGTCCCTGTGCCAGAGTTGGCAGGCCAATCCCATTTTGCTTCCATGTTACTTCAGGCATCTGTTCTAACAGCTGTACGTCTTGAATGTCCTCAAAAGCCCACTCATCTCCGTACATGCCAGAAATTTCGAAACCATCTTCCTGCAGTGACATTTCATAACCTTTGTGGCTGGATACAGTAAGATAAGTAAGGGAACCAAGCGTCACGATAAAAACAATGATGCCAATGATGTAGCTGCGCTTCCTTTTTTCAGCTATTTCAAATTTGGATATATAAATAAATCCCCCAAGCAAAACAACTATCATAAATCCAAATTGTACTTCCATGGCAAATCGAAATTCGGTAAACGATAAGGGCAAAAGAAGCAGCATACCAAGAGCGGTACCAATCAGCAAGCTGCCCGTTTTTTGTGGATATCCGTTTTCAATTAACCTCTTTTTCTCTTCCTCAGGCCGAAATGAAAATCCTGAGATCAGCCAGTAAGCCTTTTTAAAACGGACGGCCCATCCAAGGACCAGAAAAAGTGCAATGACCGCAATCTGTACAATCACAAGCCCCACCATGGTAAAAACCTCCTTACATGCTATTACTATTCATACGATTAAAGCAGTGGATTAGATTCGTTTTTGGTATAATGATTGTGGATTCTATTAACAAAAACATTGAAATAAATATAAAATTAAACAAAGGAGGCAGCGCCTTGAAAAGCAAAAATATCTTATTTTATATTTTGCTGACGCTAATGCTTACTTCCATCATCAGCATCGTAATGGGCTATCATAATTTCGGCTTTGGTGTTGGGTTTCTATTTGCGTTCTTATCCTTAGCCACTGGCTACTTTTATTCCATGAAGAACCGTGAATATATGCATCAAAACTATCATGCGGATTATGTGGATCGATTAAAGAATAATAAAAAAATATAAGAGAGTGGTTCTGCTGGAATTCAGCACTCCTCTATTATATGCTTAATAAAAAAATGGATAGAGGAGGCTGGCCATGAGAAACCAGGAAAAAATGGGATTGCTGCTGGATGTGGAGACGACGGGACTTGGGCCGAATTCCGATGAAATTATAGAGCTTGCTTTGAAGCTGTTTTCCTATCGTTATGATACAGGGGAGATTCTTGATATTAAGGACAAGGCCTCTTTTTTAAGAGAGCCCCTCAGCAAATCGGCGAAAAACAATTACAGCCGCGCTTTCAGAGTCCATGGCATCCCCTATGAAGCTGTCAGCGGGAAAAGCTTTGATGATATGAAAATAAAGAAATTTTTCTATCATGCAGACGCTGCATTTGCACATAATGCATCCTTTGACAGGAGCTTTCTGTACCGGATGTATCCTGAAGATGTAAATGAATTAAAGTGGTATTGTACGATGAGAAGCGTTCCGTGGAAGGACTATGGTTTTACAAACAGCAAGCTGCTGACTCTTTTGCAATCGCATCAGATTGCGGACAGCCAGACGCACCGGGCGATGGATGATATTACATATTTGCTTGAACTGCTGAAAAAAACAAATCCAAATGGCTATCTGTATATGCGGGATGTTCTGGTTAAGGGCCCAATGAGAAAATATCAGCCAGCAGCACAGGGCAGACTTGGATGATAATTCAATCAAACGTTTGATTGAATGGCCTTCAATGCTTGATATAAACAACAAAAAGTGTGCCGCTCATTTGAGCAGGCACTCTTTTCATGCTTCCGTCTTTAACAAGGGGAGAACAATCCTTACCGTTGTCCCTTTGCCGACAGTGCTTTCATATTCAATGGAACCTTCCATTTCGCGGATAATTTTATTTGTAACCATACTGCCAAGGCCCGTGCCTTTCGTTTTCGTTGTATAAAAAGGCAGCCCAATATGCTTCAATTGCTCGGGGGTCATCCCGCGGCCATTATCTTCAATCTTTACTTCAACAGCGCTCTTAAAATAATCCGGAAGTGTGCGGATCTTAACGTATCCCTGTTCTGGAATCGATTCAATCGCATTTTTAATAACATTCATAATCGCTTGTTTTAAATGATGCTCATCACCCTGCACATAAAAAGGGCCGCTATCATCATAATCAATCACAACATTGGAGTAGGAAGCAAGCGGCCTCATAAGGAGGACACAATCCTGAATCACCTCATGCATAGGAACATTTGAAAGGTGAAACTTTTCAGGCTTAGAGACTTTAAGATAATTCGTAATGATGCTATTGGTTCGATCCAGCTCCTCCAAAATAAGCGGCGAAAACTTTTTTAAGTTTTCATCAGATGAATCCTGGCTTAGATATTGAATAAATCCTCTGACAGTGGATAAAGGATTTCGGATTTCGTGGGCAATGGACGCTGCAAGCTGGCCAACCATAGTCAGCTTATCAACATACATCATTTCATTGATTTGCTTATTAATCCTGAACAAATTTTCGATGACAAAAATCAGCGAGATAAACGTGATATAAAAGGCTATAAAATAAACCAGGTAAAAAAAAGTATCCAAAAAAATGACGGCAGAAGCCAAGATAGAAATATAAAGGTAAAAATATAAGAGTGCAATCAAGGTACCGGCAAAGACCCTGTGCTTCGAATCCAGGAAGATCCTTCTTAGAGCAAAGGAAACAATAAAGGCTAATACCGAAACCAGAATACCAATATTGATAAACTGCCCGCCAATCAAATAGCGCGTTATGACAACACTCGCAAGCACGATGGATCCAGGCAGCCAGCCTGCATACAGCGTGACGATCATGATGGCGACCATTCTTAAATCAAAATGTGTTTCACCCAAGGTTTCAATTGGATAAAACATGCACAAAAGGGCGCCGAATGAACCGAGAAGTCCATAAATTAATTTTTGTTTTAATGTAAGAGGGGTTTTTGTTTGGAAAGGAAAAAACAAATTCCCATTAAAAGTAAAAGAAAATAGTATCGTTATATTAACCAGTAAAGGTTTGATCAGTGTAACCAAGATTTCCCTCCATGTAAAAAAATCCAGATGTCAAGGGATTCATTTTTTTAAAAGAAGATGGTCTTTAATCGCGTAAAATCTCCTTCACCCTGCCTACCTGGCCGTCCACTAGCCTCACCTTGATTCCATGAGGGTGGGTAGGCGATTTCGTTAAAATATCTTTTACTGTCCCCTCAGTCAGAGTTCCCGTTCGCTGATCCTTTTTTAGTACAATTTTCACTTTGTTTCCAGGGGCAATGTTTGCCCGATTTTGTCCATTCATTACACACCCGTCCGTTTCCGCTGATTATTCGTTTTCTTCGTTTGTTGGCTCTTTAATGTTTTAGCTGATTTCACAGGGCTATTATTAAACTTTCCGCCTGCCTGGTTCTGTTTTTTGCTTTCAAGCTGCTGTTTCATCGCTTCTTTAAGGCTAATCTTTTTTCTTTCGTTTTCTTCTATATGAGTCATGTTAGAATCTCCTTTATTTACAGATCCCTCTATTATAAATCATTAATCTAATAAATGAAATTTAACGTAGAAAATGATCTTTTTGCATGTAACTTTTCAGAAAAATAAGTCTTTAGGACCACGAAGTTTTCTATTAAACCATCCTTTCTTCCTATTTAGAAAATACTGAATCTTTTATACTATTTAGATTATAGAAATAATTAGAGTACAGAAATAAATAGGGGAGTGAGTCACTTGTTAAAAGTTCTATCAACATCAGCATTATCCCTCGCTTTAGCTGGAAGTGCCGTTTTTGCAGGAGTGGGACCGGCAGATACACAGGCTAAGCAGGAGAGCAAATATCAAATTAGTTTGGCAGACCATGTAGGGGCTGCGCCAGAGCTTGCTGCTAAAGCTAAAGAATTAGGGATTGACCTATCAAAGGTAGACCCGGCTGAAAAAGCAGCTAAGGCAGGGGCAAAATTCCAGCAGCCTGGGGACAACCATGTTGCTTATAAGGAAGCGACAGGAGATATTCCAGTCCTTGTTCTTTTAGCCAAGTATAAGGATGGAGACGAGCCGGTTGGGGATATGCCTGGGCAAGTTCCAGCAAAATACTATGAAGATTTAATCTTTGGTACAGAGTATAATCCGTATGAACTTGAGCAGTTCAAGCAATATGATGGTCCAGAGGTTCCAAAGGACCGCACAATGCAAAATGCTTATAAAGAATCCAGTTATGGTAAAACCAACTTGGTTCGTAAAGAAAATACAGAATTTGTATGGGTAGAGATGCCAAAGGGCGCTTCCTACTATTTAGATCAAGAAGGCAAATATGCTGAAAACGGCAAATATGTACTAGGAAATGTTAATGGAGACGCACATACAGGTGAATTCATCCGAGACTTACTGAAAGCTGCTGACGAGCAGGTTGATTTCTCGGAGTATGCTGTAGATGGAGAAGTTCCTAATATTTTTGTAATCCATGAAGGTACAGGAGCGGAATTTAGCCGTGATCCAGCACAGTTCTGGTCTCACAAGTGGAGCCTCTTAAGTGCATTATATTATGGCAAATACTATGAAACTGGCAAACCAGCAGATGTGTATGAGGGCATGAGCCAAGGCGAATGGATTGACAAAACTATTGAGGAAGATATGACTTACGATGACGTAGTTGTCAACAACTATAACATCCAGCCAGGAATCGGCGGTAACGTTGCCGGATTTGATGCTGCTACCAACTCTTACAAAGAGGAAGCAAAAACTGGTCCATTCCCGGCCCAAACAGGGGTATATGCCCATGAATTCGGACATGCTCTGGGATTGCCTGATTTCTATGATACAGTTTACACTTCTGAAGGTGTTGGTAACTACTCTATGATGGCTGGGGGATCCTGGTTGCGTTATCCTAATAAAGCTGAATACGGCGGAAACTCACCGGCTCACTTTGATCCGTTCTCTAAGATTTTCTTAGGCTGGGTAAATCCAATTGAAGTAAAACCTGAAGATGGTGTTCTAGAAGTCACTTTGCCTCCAATCAACAAAGCAACCGCTGACAACGGCATCGTAAAAATGGAAGTACCAGGCTCAAACGGTACTGAATACTTCTTATTCGAAAACGTACAGCAGGATGGATTCAATAAAGGCTTCATCCGCCAGGGCGAAGATGCTCATGGTTTGGTAGCGTGGCATGTGGATGAAAACATCATTGAACTATACCAAAGTGCCGGTTTCCGTCCGAACAATGTGGAAAACTGGATGAACAAGCGCTTCCAATACAACCAGACTGAAACGGCGAGTGACGGTACTGTAGTAACACACTATGGATTATCTGTTCTTCAGGCTGACGGCAAATATGATCTTGAAAAATACGTTAACCGTGGAGACGCTGGGGACTTCTTCAAAACAGGAAGCAAGATCACACCTGTTTCCGGCAATGTTCACACTGGTTCTTACTACTTCTGGAAAGGCTATAGCGCAACACCAGCTGACTCCGGAATTCATGTAACAGATATTAAAGAAAATGAAGATGGCTCAATTACCGCTAAGTTCTACTACAATACAAACAGCAGCAAGAAATAATAAAGCTAAAAATCCGGGCAGGAAAATCCTGCCCGGATTTTTAGTTGTAAGTAAGCACCTGCCAGCTCAAAAACTATTTTTCTCATAAACCTTCAAGTTCGAATACACCGCAGCTATTACAGGCGTTTCCAAGCCTAGTTCCTTAGCATTCTCTAATAAATACCCAAAGAAATGGTCTGCTTCAATTCCCTGCTGTTTTTCCATATCCCGCTGCAGGGAAGATTTCATCTCGTAGCCAATTTCGTTTACCTTTTGTACCTGTGCCTCTTCAATGCCTTCAGCGAGCGGAGCACCCATGCTTCTCATAACGGCTGAAGCTTCTTTCAGCACCTCTTTTATGGTGGCTAACCCGAATTCCTGTTCGCGGATGGGCCCGATGGGAGAGCGGAAAAGGGATGTAACGCCTGAGAGGGTAGAAATGAAAAGATACTTATGCCACATCTCCTGCTCAATCTTTTCAGAAAGCCGGAAGTTCGCTTTTGTACCAGAAAAAGCTTCTTGCAGCTTAAGAATCCGCTCTGTTTTTTCACCTGAGCGTTCGCCGAATATGAAGTCATGGATCGGGCTTGTTTGAATCACTTTTCCGTTTTCATCAAGGGTCGTTTCGATAAAGCAGAGCCCGCCAAGTACTTTCTCTTCTCCAAAGGCCGCTGTCAGCGCATCCATGTGGGCAATACCATTTAAAAGGGGGAGAATCACTGTTTTTTCGCTAACATATGTACGAATATCCTCAATCGCTCCCTGCAGATGGTATGCTTTGGTGGAAAGAAGAATCACATCAAAATCCTCTGCTTTTTCTCCAGCTGTAATGGTTTTGGGGTTTGCGATCTTCATGTTTCCGTGGATACTCTCGACAGACAGTCCATCCTGTTCAAGCTGCTGCTTTCTTTTTTCTCTCACCAGGAAGGTAACATCCTCGCCTTTTTCCAATAGCCTTCCGCCAAAATAGCCGCCAATGGCGCCAGCTCCTACAGTTAAAATTCTCATTTCCATTCCCTCCTTATATGACTCTAATTCCATTATATAGGAAAAAGTGCACGCTTAGGACGTGCACTTTTTTAGTTATGGCTCTGTTAAACTTGGGTGTTGATTTCCGCTCCATTCCCTCGCTTTCCGCGGGCGGTCAGGGAGCCTCCTCGGCGCTTAGCGCCTGTGGGGTCTCCCTTTGACTCGCTTCTCCCGCAGGACTTTGAATAAGCTTCCTTGAGTAAACACCGCACGAAGGAAATGCGAATGCATTTTCGAGGATCTCCTGCCATCCGCTCCAATCAACACGTGCTAATATTAAGATGGCTTTAACAGAGCCTTAGCTATAAAAGAAAAGCTGCCAGCAATCCTCCTGCGGTTATGATGACCATAGCCATCTTAACAAGCAAGGGAATCTTTTCACTGCCTTTTTTATTTACCTTTTCCTCTTGTTCCTTAACGGTTTCCCGAAAGTTAGGACTGCAGCAGCCCATTAGGCTGCACCCTTCCAGTTAGAAACGTCATCATCAAGAGGGAAGTTGTTTCTTCGTGCATTCTTTGCTGCTTTAAAGAATAGGGCCACAAGTGCTGCCGATCCGATTGCAGCGCCAATCCAGGATATATTCATTGGAAGACCGAACCCAATCTTCGCGTTTAAGATGTAGGTGATCACCATCACCAGCATAAAAGTTCCTGGTACTAGGGCAATCCAGTAGTTCTTCTTTGCGATGTACAGATACATCGCTGCTACAAAGAGAGCAATTACGGCTGTTGCTTGGTTAGCCCAGCTGAAGTATCTCCACAAAAGGTTAAAGTCAATTTTCGTAAGAACGAAAGATGCTACGAAAAGAGGAACAGCAATCCACAAACGGCTGGACATTTTCTTTTGAGCAATGTTTAGGTATTCAGCAATAATCATACGCGCACTGCGGAAAGCAGTATCTCCGGATGTGATTGGAAGAACAACGACACCAAGAACGGCAAGCGTACCGCCTACTGCACCAAGCATCATAGTAGATACTTCACTCACAACTGCTCCAGGACCGCCTGCTGCCAATAATTCATTCAATCCGGTAGGACCGTTAAATAAGCTCATCGCTGCAGCTGCCCAAATCATCGCAATAACACCTTCTGCAATCATCATGCCGTAGAAAATTTTACGTCCTTGCTTTTCACGCTGCGTCGTACGAGAAATAATCGGTGTCTGTGTCGCATGGAATCCTGAAAGTGCCCCACATGTAATCGTGAAGAAGATTAATGGGAAAATAGGCAAGTTATCAGGATGGAAGTTGCTTAGGGATAACTCAGGAATTGGTGCTCCCTTAACAAGTAATCCGATCCCTACTCCAAGCGCACTGATGACAAGCAAAGCACCGAAATAAGGGTAAAGGCGTCCGATAATCTTATCAACCGGCATTAAAGTAGCCAGGATATAGTAAGCAAAAATCACAGCGACAATAATGCCAAGTGCAACCTTGCCGTCCATTAAAACATGAAGCAAGCTAGCAGGCGTTGAAACGAACACCGTACCAACCAATAGCAGAAGAAGCACAGCGAAAGCGTTCACAACATGCTTCATAACTTTACCAAGGAACTTGCTTGCAAGCTCCGGCAAGTGGGCACCGCGGTTGCGGATGGAAATCATTCCGGTTAAATAATCGTGGACAGCACCAGCGAAAATCGCGCCAATCACAATCCAGATAAATGCGACAGGACCGTACAGCGCCCCCAGAATCGGTCCGAAAATAGGACCTGTACCCGCAATATTCAAGAGCTGAATCAGCGAGTTCTTCTTCGTGCTCATCGGCAGATAGTCAACCCCATCCTGATGCGTATAGGCAGGAGTCGATCTCTCTTCCTGAACACCGAATACTCTTTCCACAAACTTTCCGTACGTAAAATATCCGATAATTAAAAGAGCAATACCGGCTAGAAATGTAATCATGGTAAATCCCCCTTTATTAAAAAAATAAAATGAATGCGTTTACATAGATTATAAAATAGAAAAATAGTTTTTGAACATTTTGTGTCCAAGATGTAAAAAATGAAGATTAAAATGCAGAAAAGGAGGATTAAGATGCAGGAGAGGGGATAAGAATTTCGACAAAATTCTTCATTTCCAGCAATTAGAACCTGTTATCCACTGACATGTCCACATATTCTGAGGTTAGCAATGGAAAGATTGGTTTTCCACAGGCGGGATTTAAAAAGGATGGAGGATATCCACATATTGTCGGGCGGTTCGTTTTTCATGCGTGTAAAAGGGATAGGGAAACGATACTTACGCCGCAAATCAAAGCTCAAACGAGTCATGACACCAAAAGCCCTGCAGCAAGACTCATTCACAATCCATCCAGCCCAAAAACAAAAAAAGCACCACTCCCGATGCTTTTTACAGCTCTAATCTCACCCTTAATGCTTTCACATAATTCCGGCTCACTGACAGCATTTCCTCCCGGCCTTCCATTTCGAGCTGGTAGGCTCCATTGAACCATGGAGTCAGCCGGGTCACATAATCCAGATTCACGAGATAGCTTTTGTGAATCCTGAAAAAGGAGAAGGGAAGGAGCCGGCTTTCCAAATCTTTTAGCGGAGTTTTGGTTTCGTATTCTCTGTTTTTGGTGATGATCCGTGATACTTTTTCATCTCTGTAAATATACAAAATATCTTTAGGCTCCAGGTAAAGGATTTCCCCGTCTTCTTCGACCGCCAGCTTGCCGGGCGGTTTATTGATTTCCGTTTCTTTTCCTGGACCGATCAGCTTTTCAATCCGCCTGATCGTTTGCTCGAGCTGTTCTTCGTCATAGGGCTTCAGCAAATAATCGATTGCCTCATAGCGGAAGGCTTCGGCAGCAAACTGCGGATAGGCGGTCGCAAAAATAATATGAGGGACTTTCTTTAGCTCTTTTAGCGACTTAGCCGCTTCCATCCCATTCATTCTTGGCATTTCCACATCAAGGAAGACAACATCCGGCTGAAGCTGGATGGCCTTCATTACCGCGGCCTCTCCAGTATCAGCTTCACCAACCACCTGAATCGAAGGAAACTCCTCCAGTAAGTGTCTCAATTCATCCCTGCTGTATCGTTCATCATCAGCTATTAAAGTTCGTATCGCTCTGTCCATCTGCAACTTCCTCCGTTTGTGGAATGGAAAAATGAATCTCTGTGCCATCGCCAAAGGTGCTGTTTATTTTTAATGAAGCTTCATCGCCAAACATCATTGTGAGCCTGCGGTTTACATTATAAAGCGCAAGCCCCGATCCCGTTTCGGACTGCAGGGTTCCTTTGCCAATCTGCTCGGCTCTCTCCCTGCTCATGCCCTGGCCGTTATCCTCTACCCTTACCATCGTCATGCCGTCCTGTTTTTTAATCGTAATTTTAATAAGACAGTCCTGATCCATATTCTTAATCCCATGCTTAACGGCATTTTCAACAATCGGCTGCAGCGTAAGCGGCGGGATTTTTTCAAAAAGGATGTGTTCCTCAATATCATAGATAACCTCCAGCCGGTCGACGAACCGGGTTTCTTCAATTGACAGGTACGCCTTGACATGTCTCAATTCCTGCTCGAGTGTTGTAACGCTGACCGTGGTAGCCGTCAGGTTTTGCCGTAAAAAATGGGATAGAGATACGAGCAGTTTCCGTGCTTTGGCAGGCTCAATCCGGACAAGAGATACTATCGTATTCAATGAATTAAATAAAAAATGCGGTGAAATTTGTGCCTGCAATGCCTTGATTTCGGCTTCCTTTGCCAGCTGATACGCTTTGTCAGCTTCTGCGATTTCCAGCTGATTGCTAAGAAGCACACTTAGCCCGGATATTAGTTCCATCACCAGATTATTAATTTCTTTTTCTGAGCTGAAATAAAACTTCAGCGTTCCAATCGTTTCACCCCGAAGCTTTAACGGAGCTATAACAGCCGCGCCGAGAGGGCAGCTTTCTTCCCGGCAGTGGATGGTCCGGTCATTGGCAACCACCAGCTCCCCGTGCTGAATTACATCCCGCGTAATTTGCGTTTGGATCGCGCTTCCGGAACGGTGATGGTCATCTCCGAGGCCGACATGGGCAAGAATTTCCGTATGATTGGTAATGGCTACGGCTTTCGCCTGGAGCTCTTTATGTAAGATTTTGCAGACGGCTAAAGCAGAATCATGATTGATGCCTTTGCGGAGATGGGCAAGCGTTTGGTCTGCAATCCGCAGTGTTTTTTGGGCGTGAAAGGCGCCTGCTTTTTCTTCTTCATTGATCACATTTTTAATAATAAGGAGAAAAAGGGCGCTCCCAAGGCCATTTGCTATGATCATGGGAATGCCGATCATCTCTACAAGCGCAACCGCTTTTTCCAGAGGGCGGGAGATGCCAAGAATAATCAGCATTTGTACAGCTTCCGCCACAGCTCCAATGAAAAAAGCAGATGAAAGCTTCACATGCTCATTCTTTTTACGAAAAAAGGCGGCAAGCAGTCCTGCTACAATGGAAGCCAAACCGCAGGCCATCGCTGTAAATCCGCCAAGTGTAAAACGGTGGAGACCGGCAATGATCCCGGCGCCAATTCCGACCTTGTATCCTCCAAGCAAGCCTGCGAGCACGACCCCTATAACCCTCGAATTAGCAATGGCTTCATCTGAGGCAAGCTCGGATGCCCAGCGATTAAATTGGAGGGTATCGGTATTGAAGGAAAGACCCGTATAAGTGCCGATGATCCCGAAAAATCCGAAAAAGAGGATCGCCTTATACTGATGCTGCCTCTTTAATCGTTCGCCATATATCATTTCTCTGAAAAAGCGGAACCTTGTCACGATCAGCGCAATCGTAACAATGATTCCAAGCCGTTCCAGCATCGTAATCAGCAGCTCCAACATTCGGCATGGCCCCTTTACCCAAGTTCATTAACCTTTATTTTAATAGATTACAGAGAAAATTAAAAATGGCCCGTATGCAATTTTTCAGTACTCTCCAAAGGCTTTTCCAGTATGTATGTCGAAAGGATATCAAAATGCAATTGTGCTGTGCGTATGGGAGTTGATTATGTGATAAAAATTAAAACGGATTTAAAAGAGGTTACAGCAGATATGCTTCAAGGCTTTTTTGACGGATGGCCAAATCCGCCTTCAGCCGATAAGCATCTTCAGCTATAAAAAAACAGCTCAAAAGTCATGTTGGCAGTTGACGAGGAAAAGCATAAAGTCATCGGATTCATAACCGCGATCAGCGACGGTGTTTTATCCGCGTATATTCCGCTTCTTGAAGTTCTTCCTGAATACAAGCAGCAAGGAATCGGTCAAAAGCTTGTTGAATATATGCTTGAAGAGCTTGATGATATTTACATGATTGATATCATGTGTGACCCTGACCTCCAGCCCTACTATGAGAAATTCGGGATGGTGAAATCAACGGGCATGATCCTGCGCAACTATAAAAACCAATCCGGAAAATAAAGGAGGATACCCATCAGCCTGAGTATCCTTTTTGCCCATTACCCCTTTGTGAAAAAGACTTCTTTATCAAGAACTACTTCTTTAGGAGGGTTTTCCATCGGTATAAAATAAGGAATGAGCGCAAAGTTGATTTGGTCCAAGTCTTCAGGTAAAGCCGGAGAGACGAGGAACGACATTTGCGTATTCCCGCCGCCTCCGCGGGAGCCATGCCTCCTAACGTGATAATCAGCTTCGCCATTAACCTCCAGCATTAAGCGGGGGATCAAGTGGCCAATATTTTCGTCTTTATCTTTATAACTGATTTCAAGGGTAACGACACTGCAATTTTCGTGCTGCATAGCATGTGTCAGCACATAGTCGAAATCATCAACAGTAGACTTTCTCATAATTGGCAGTACATTCAGGATTTCACCAGGCTCATCCGGAATAAACGGATAGCTCCGGTCATCCAGACTATTAAAAAACCAGCCGATTTCCGGAACGTCCATATCATATTTCTTTGCCCACTCTTCCATCAGGTCCGCCGAAGGGAAAAAGCGCTTTCCTTTCGTATGGGCTTTTCTTTTCTTGATCAGCTGCAGCAGCTTTTCATCGATTTCTTTAAATGTTTCATTATATTCATTTTTCACTCTTCCAAACTCAGCCCAGCCCATATCCTAAACCTCCCAGAATAATCATTTCCTCTAGTGTACCTAAGTATGGATAATAAAACCAATTAAAAAGGAGCCAAGAGCCATGGTCTATACTCTCAATCAAATCACTCCTGCCAAATTAATAGAAAGCCGGGATAACTTGAAAAACTGGCTCCAAACCCAGCTCAGTCCTCTTTTCAGCAAAACGTCATGGATGCAGGATTGGGATCAGCTTGCCGGGAGATTTCAGTTGCTTAAATTTGAAACACTATCGGAGGCTGAGATTCTTTCTTATAGCTGGAATCCAAAGGAGATATCAACCACCATCCATGAAACCATAACGGAGGTGGAAAAACATCTTCATTTCCAAAACCTTTCCATTACCATTGTGCCGGCGCTTCCATTTCCCTGGTTTCAACAATACGATCAATCCCTTTGGACAAATGGCTATACCATAGGAGCGGATACGATTATCATGGCCATCCCGCCTGAACCGGATCGCGAATTCTTCAAGTATATGCTGGCCCACGAAATGCACCATGCTTCTCCGGAAAATCCAATTTATAATCTCACATTGAATACATTTTCACTGGCTGATTGGTATAAAATGGAGGGAGGTGCTGAATACTTCAGTCTTTCACTGTATGATGACAAACGCTGGTGGAAAGAAAATCTTACAGAGGAAGCCGAGAAGGCCTATCAGAAAATTGCACAGGATAACATAGATACGACAGACGATGTTCTGAAAAGCAAAATCTGTTTTGGCAATCGTGAAATGGATATCCCAGTATTCGCGGGCTATTGTTTTGCTTATAAAATGGTACGCAAGTATGCTGAGCAGCAGAAGATCCGGAGTTACCGTGAATTATATAAAGCAGATCCGCTCGATATTTTTAATGATTTTATTGCTAATTAGAGAAGGGGGACAACGCAAATGGAAACAGAACTTCTGAATATTTTTGATGAAGGCCGGAAGCAAATCGGTGTGGCTTCACGCGAAGAAGTACATAAAAAAGGCTACTGGCACGAGACCTTCCACTGCTGGTTCATCAGCAAAGAACAGAACCAGGATTGTATTTACTTTCAGAACCGCAGCAAGATCAAAAAGGATTATCCCGGCCTTTTGGACATTACAGCAGCTGGCCATCTTTTAAGCCATGAATCTGTCATGGATGGCATTAGAGAGGTAGAAGAAGAACTGGGAATTAGTGTTGCTTTCGATGAACTCATTCCCTTCGGCGTTATTGATTATTGCGCGGAAAAAGAAAATTTTATCGACAAAGAATTAGCCCATGTTTTTGTATATCGCAGCCATCATCGGCTCGATGAATTCGTTCCGCAGCTTGAAGAGGTATCTGGAGTTGTCCGGATCGCCATGGATGATTTCTATGAGCTATGGTTTAACGGTAAAGATTCCATTGCGTCAGAAGGATTTGAAATCAGTAATGGAAAAAGAGTCCAGGTCCGCAGACAGGTAACAAAAAAAGATTTCGTTCCCCATGAGGACTACTATTATAGGCGTGTACTGCATTCAATCCGTGAACTGGAGACAGAAAAATGTTAATAAAGACGGAAAAGGATATCGTGAATCTGGTCAGAGAGGACGAATGGATGATGGCCATTCTTTATGCTGCGAAGTCGTTAAATCTGCCTGACTGGTGGGTTTGCGCCGGTTTTGTCAGAGCAAAGGTTTGGGATGCTCTGCAAGTCTTCAGCAAAAGAACTCACTTGCCGGATGTGGATGTCATATACTTTGATAGAAGCAATCTTCGCGAAGATACAGAAAAAGAACTCGAATCAAAGCTGCTCTCACGTATGCCGGAAGTGCCGTGGTCTGTTAAAAATGAAGCAAGAATGCACCTCGTCAATGACCTTCCGCCATACTCTTCATCAGTTGATGCCATCTCAAAATTCCCGGAAACAGCGACAGCCCTCGGCCTAAAGCTTAATGAGCACAACGAGGTTATTTTAACCGCACCATGCGGAATTGAAGATTTGCTTGCTTTGAAAATTAAGCCGACACCCTATTTTGCAGAAAATGAAAAGCTGGCTGAGATCTACAGGCAGCGAATTGAAAAAAAGAGCTGGAAGTCCATCTGGCCAGGGGTTGAGTCAATTCAATCAAACGTTTGATTGAATAGGCGGGAGCTTTTTTTAGCAAGGGATAATGCGAATTCTTATTAAGCGCACTCCATTTAGACTATAATAGAGAAATAACAACTAAAGAAAAGGCAGGATTCAATATGATTGTTAAAAATGAAGAAGAATTAGCAAAACTGAAGGAAATCGGCAAAATTGTCGCAGACATCCGCGATGCGATGATTGAAAAAACAAAGCCTGGCGTCACAACCAAGGAGCTTGATGATTTTGCAGGCGAGCTTTTTGAAAAGCATGGAGCCATCTCGGGTCCTAAGGGAGAATACGATTTTCCGGGCTTTACTTGCATAAGTGTCAATGAAGAAGTCGCGCATGGGATACCAGGAAGCCGTGTCATTAAAGAAGGTGACCTTGTAAATATCGATGTTTCGGGATCAAAGGACGGCTATTTTGCAGATACTGGCCTATCTTTTGTAGTCGGCGAGGACGAAAAGCTTCAGAAGCTTTGTGACACAGCCAAGGAAGCATTTGAAGAAGGACTCAAAAAAATAAAGCCCGGCGGCAAGCTAAGCCTGATTGGAAAAACCGTTCAAAAAGTCGCAAGAAACAACGGTTACTCTGTTATTATGAACCTGACCGGACACGGAATCGGCCGCTCTCTTCATGAAAAGCCTGATCACATCCTAAACTATTTTGATCCATGGGATAAGCAGCTGTTAAGAGAAGGCATGGTTGTCGCATTCGAACCGTTTATCTCAAGCGGAGACGAAGAAGTAAGAGAAATGAGCGATGGCTGGACCTTCGTCACACCGAACAAAAGCCACGTCGCCCAATGCGAACACACCGTTATCGTCACAAAAGAAGGACCGATTATCTTAACAAGATAGAAGGAAGGAACAGGGGCATCTGCATAGGCTGAATGTCCCTGTTTTTTGTATATGTTTTATTTCTGGAATGATATAATAAAAAAACAGGAGGAGGTGAAAAAATGGAACGAGAAATACTTAAAGCTTTGGAGCAGATCAACGAAAACCTGGACTTGCATGGCTTGCTGCTGGAGGAGCAGGGACAAACACTAAAGAACCAAGGCGAAACGCTAAGGGAGCATAGTGGGCTTTTGAAGAATCAAGGCGAAACGCTAAGAGAACATAGTGGGCTTTTGAAGGAGCAAGGCGAAACGCTAAGAGAACATAGTGGGCTTTTGAAGGAGCAAGGCGAAACGCTAAGAGAGCATAGTGGGCTTTTGAAGGAGCAAGGCGAAACGCTAAGGGAAAATAGTAGGCTTTTGAAGGAGCAAGGTGAAACGCTAAGGGAACATAGTGGGCTTTTGAAGGAGCAAGGCGAAACGCTAAGGGAACATAGTGGGCTTTTGAAGGAGCAAGGCCAAACCCTAAAGGAGCAGGGAGAAACATTGAAGGAACATGGGGAAACCATTAACCTTCAGGGTATTACACAGAAAGAACATACCGGCCTGCTTGGTGCTTTAATTTCTGGCCAAGAAGCATTAAAGGCTGAAATGAGTGAGTTCAGACTTCAAAATGCAAAGGAATTTGGTGAACTAAAGGAGCGAATGGAAACCCAGGAAGTTAGTTTGGAAATTCTCGAAAAAGAAACATGGAATAACAAAAAAGAAATTCGCAGAATACAAAAGTCCATGGGGATGAAATAATTCTCAAGCAGCCTAAGTATCCTTTCAATCCCCTTTTTTATCCCGCACATTGTATCCTCTTTTTTGAAAAACTACTTGAACATTACTCCCCAATCCGCTAAAATGATGAAAATAATTTCAAATTTAAATGTAATGACAGGAATCAGTAGCTGCTTATCTCCCTGTTTTAGAGAGCTGATGTGTGGTGCAAATCAGTACAAAGATAAGCGTGAATTACCTTCTGGAACTTTCCTTGTGAACGGCAGTAGCAAGGAACGGCATGGACCGTTATTCCGCTGAGTGGAAGAGCAATCTTCAAAAAGGGTGGTACCGCGTTAACCACGTCCCTTTCATTAGGGGCGTGGTTTTTTGTATGGCTGTTTTCGCAAAGTTTGTTGCTTACAAACTAGTTTTAATTACTGAGTTGATTGGAGTGGAAGGCACTTGATCCTCGAAAATGCATTCGCATTTTCTTCGTGCGGTGCTTATTCGAGGAAGCTTATTCAATGTCCTGCGGGAAGAGAGGGAGCGGGAGACCCCGCAGGCGTGAAACGCCGAGGAGGCTCCCGTTCCTCCCCGCGGTTCGCTGCGTGACTGGAGCGGAAATCAACGGGCAAGCTTTATAGTCCAAAAACAACAATCTATACGAAAAGAGCCTTTTGTATTAAAGCTATAAAAAAGAAAGGATGAGGGGCATGGAGAATTTTATTGAAAAACTGACGGCTGAACAGAACCAGGAAGTGGAGAGGCAGCTGGAGATTTATCGCAATGGCGTCCAGGAAATCCTTCCCGTAGCGGAATTGAGAAATAAAATTGCGAAATCCATTTTTCAAAAAAAGCCATTAAAAATTAAACTGGGGCTTGATCCTTCTGCCCCTGATGTCCATATTGGCCATACGGTTGTATTAAACAAATTGAAGCAGTTCCAGGAAAACGGCCACATCATCCAGCTGATCATTGGCGATTTCACCGGAAAAATTGGCGACCCGACAGGCAAGTCTGCCGCTCGCAAACAGCTGACTTCAGAAGAGGTTAAGCATAATGCCAAAACATACTTCGAGCAGTTCAGCAAAGTGCTCGACATGGAAAAAGTGGATCTTCACTACAATTCAAAATGGCTCGCAGATCTGAACCTGGAGGATGTCACCCGCCTGTCGGCGAGCATTACAGTAGCCCGTTTGCTTGAGCGCAACGACTTCTCAGAGCGTCTGGCTGCCGGAAAGCCGATATCGCTCCATGAATTCTTCTACCCTTTGATGCAGGGATACGATTCGGTTGTTCTTCAAAGCGATGTTGAGCTTGGCGGCAATGACCAGCATTTCAATGTCTTGATGGGCCGCCATCTTCAAGAGCATTTTGAAAAAGAAAAACAGGTGGTCATCCTTCTGCCCCTGCTTGAAGGCCTGGACGGAAAAGAGAAAATGTCCAAATCAAAAAACAATTACATCGGTGTAGACGAAGACCCTAATAATATGTACGGCAAAACGATGTCCATTCCGGATGAGCTGATCGCAAAATACTTTAATCTTGTAACAGATTTGCCGGTTCCTGATAAAGAACTAATCGCCGAGCAGCTGGAAGAAGGCATTCTTCATCCGCGAGACGCCAAAATGCAGCTGGGAAAAACCATCGTCCGCATGTACCACGGCTCCGAAGCAGCGGAAAAAGCCGAACAGCATTTCCGAACGATTTTTCAAAAAGGGGCCATGCCCGAAAATATTCCAGAGGTTGAATGGAAGGGTGCCGATGAAATGCCCCTTACCGATTTGATTGCCGAACTCGGTCTGCTGCCTTCCAAAACCGAAGCCCGAAAAATGATTGCCAATGGCGGCATCCGCTTAAACGGTGAAAAAGTGGGCGATGTCAAGCTAACCGTGAAAATAACAGACGGGTTGGTCCTTCAGGCTGGCAAAAGAAAATTTGTAAAACTGATACTAAGCCAGCAAACGTGATCAGACCGGGAAGTGACGCATAAATTTGAAAAGTGACGCAAAAAGCAGCGAAAGTGATTCATAAGAAAAGAAAAGTGAAGCATAAAAATCCGAAATTAATTCATAAAACAAAAAAGTGACGCATAAAAGGCAAAAATCAGATGCCCGCAACTGCAAACAGCAAGTCATATCGCTTTTTCCACTATCCCTTTAGTCAAGTCCTGATTATT